>NZ_JBARZC010000428.1:0-8215 GCF_049649345.1 Henriciella sp.
CGTCTCGGCCTTCTCCTCGCCAGGAAGCTCTTTCGGGATACCTTCCCAAGGCGAGAGGAAATCGAAATTGCGGTATTCCTGAACCAGCGTCACAGGCTCGTTAACGACGCGTTTTTCGAGGTCATCATAGCGAACCTCGGTGAAGCCGGTGAGCGGGAAGTCCTTGCGCAGCGGATACCCCTCAAAACCATAGTCGGTGAGGATTCGCCGCAGGTCCGGATGCCCCGAAAAACGGATGCCATACATGTCAAAGGCTTCGCGCTCGAACCAATCGGCGCTCGGATGCAAATCGATCAGGCTGGGGACAGGCTGGGCTTCATTCGTTGTGACCTTGATACGAATACGCTGATTGAGGCGCATGGAAAGGAAATGATAGACGACATCGAAGCGCTGCGTGCGTTCCGGCCAATCGACACCGCAAATGTCGATCAGCGTCTCGAACACGCACTGATTGTCATCCTTCAGGAATTTGGCGAGCTTCAGGATCGAGTCGCGTTCGGCATGAACGGTCAGTTCGCCGAGGTGCACGTCAAAGCTTTTGACGGCATCGGCGCACTTCTCGCTGATATGCGCACCTAGATCTTGCAGGGCTTCATTCATGATATCGCTTACTCCCGCCTAGCGCTCGATCGAGCCTTCACGGCGAATTTTCTTTTGCAGCTGGAGCATGCCATAGACCAGCGCTTCGGCCGTCGGCGGACAGCCCGGCACATAGATGTCGACAGGGACAATGCGGTCACAGCCGCGCACGACGGAATAGGAATAGTGGTAGTAGCCGCCGCCATTCGCGCAGGA
Source organism: Henriciella sp. (assembly GCF_049649345.1). Classification (GTDB taxonomy): domain Bacteria; phylum Pseudomonadota; class Alphaproteobacteria; order Caulobacterales; family Hyphomonadaceae; genus Henriciella. Next base: position 796 of record NZ_JBARZC010000428.1, read on the forward strand.
GCCCATGGAAACCACATAACGTGGCTCAGGCATCTGGTCATAAACCTTGCGCAGCGCCGGCGCCATCTTGTTGGTCAGCGTCCCAGCCACGATCATCACGTCGGACTGGCGCGGAGAGCCACGCGGCGCCATGCCGAAGCGCTCGAGGTCGTAGCGCGGATTGCCCGCCTGCATCATCTCGACTGCGCAGCACGCCAGACCGAAGGTCATCCACATCAGAGAGCCCGTGCGCGCCCAGGCGATCAGATCATCCGCGCGCGCCGTGAAGTAGCCCTTGTCGGCGAGATGGTCGGACAGGCCTGCGAAGAACGGATCATCCTCGCGAACCTGGTGACCGCCTTCCACGCCGGTGCGGCCAGCGCCAAGTGCGTATGGTTTGTAATCGTCGGCCATTATTCCCACTCCAGCGCCCCGCGGCGCCACTCATAGATAAAGCCCACCGTCAGAACACCGAGGAAGACCACCATCGACCAGAAGCCGAAGACGCCGATCTCGCCGAGGCTGACCGCCCACGGAAACAGGAATGCGACTTCGAGATCGAAAATAATGAAAAGGATAGAGACCAGATAGAAACGGACATCGAACTTCATGCGCGCATCATCGAATGCGTTGAACCCGCACTCATAGGCTGAATTCTTTTCCGGATCCGGATTGCTCGGGGCAAGGATGGCTGCGCCCAGAATAAAGAGCAGCGAGAGGATGACACCCAGGCCGAGAAAGAGGATCACCGGCAGATAGTCGAGTGCGAACCGTTCAATCTCTGTCATTACAGATAAACTCCCGGGAGCTTGCGGCTTGATTGCGCCGGACTAGGACGCTTTCACAGGCTTGGCAACATGCCACCTTCACCCATTCTAACGGTTTGGACAGCGGATTGCGCCCCTTCACTGTGCGGCGAGGTGACACGCTGCACGTAATACGTTCAGAACAGCCGTCCAATCGTTCACTCAGGTGGGGAAAGATGGTGCCCGGGGGCGGATTTGAACCACCGACACGCGGATTTTCAATCCGCTGCTCTACCCCTGAGCTACCCGGGCGGGCCACGAGGGAAACGGCGTCATACCCGCGCTGGAGGGCCTTGTCCAATCCCCTTTTTGAAGTTTTTGCAGCGCTAACTCCAGCAGATCAGCTATAGCGCGCTTCCACCTGCTTTTTCTTGGCCGCTTCGCCGCTGCGCACGGCATCACAGGCCGCCTGGAGATCGGCGAGGTATTCGTCAATGACATCGGAATGGCGCGGCGAGAGCATCAGGTGCAGGCTTGGCGGTTCCTTGGTGACCGAGGTGAACCAGCCGCGTCTGTATATCTCGCCATAGACAGCAAAGGAGTGAAGCTCTGGGTGGCGGAAGGCCACAAGCCCGAGGAGCGGCGTTCCGAGCACCTCAAAGCCGAGAGCCTTCACACCCTCTTCGAGGCGCTCGCGCGTTTCACAGACCCTGCCCTGCAACCGCCGATATCCCTGTTCTCCCAGATAGTTCATCACCGCCCAGGCTGATGAAATCGCCCCGCCCGGGCGCGTGCCTGCCAGGGTTGGCGTCTTCATCGGAGCGCCAGACCAGCCGGCCATGTCGAAGGGCATGAAGCTGTAGAGCTCTTCTGACCTGAACAAGACGGTGGAAGCGCCTTTTGCGGCATAGCCATATTTGTGCAGGTCCGCGCTCATCGAGTGGACGGCCGGGATTTCAAAGTCGAAAGGCGGGACCGGCACGCCGTTCATCCGGGCGAAGGGCGCGAAATAACCGCCCACGCATGCGTCTACATGCAGCCAAATGTCATGCTTCTCCGCAACATCTCCCAGCGCCCCGATCGGATCGATGATTCCATGCGGGAAATTTGGCGCCGAGCCGACCATCATGATCGTGTTCTCGTCAATCGCGGTCGCCATTGCGCCCGGATCGGCCTGATATCTGCCATCATCCGCAAGCGCGACGCGGCGCACCTCGATGTCCATCAGGTACGATGCCTTGTCGAATGCCAGATGCGCAGATTGGGGCAGGATTATATTGGCCTTTTCCTTGGCGCGGCCTTTCGAGCGCGCATAGTCCCGCGCCGTCTTAACAGCCATGGTGATCGAATCAGTCCCGCCAGATGTCATCGCGCCTGTCGCACCATCTGGTCCATTCAGAAGGCCAAGCGCCATGGAAATCACATCTTTCTCCATCTGCGCAAGCGAGGGGAAGGCGAGCGGGCCGAGGCCATTCTCCGACTGGAAGGCCGCATAGGCCTCCTTCTGGATCTGTTCGACATCCTCGCCGGCATTGAACACATAGACGGCCGTCTTGCCGTCGCGCCATTTGGCATCGTCCGATCCGCGGGCTTCGAGGTCTTTCTGAATGTCCGGCCAGCTTTTCCCGGTCTTTGGCAATCTCATCGCGTCTATCTCCCTCTTTAAGGGGCAGAATAGACAATCAAGACGCAATGGCGACCCCTACAGGACTTGAACCTGTAACCGTCGGATTAGAAGTCCGGTGCTCTATCCAGTTGAGCTAAGGGGCCGTTGAGTGACCCCTAGTGGGTCCAGGGCTGCTTGCGATACGCCGAGAAGTTTTCCGAATAGGATTTCACGAGGCGTTTGGGCTCGCGCGATTCTTCAACCGTAAACGTGATGCCCTCGCGTTTGGCATATTCGATCGCCTGTTCACGGGTTTCGAAATGCATCCGCACCTGGCCGGTCGTGTCATTGATGCTCGTCCAGCCCATAAGCGGATCGGAAAAGCGGGCATCGATCGCGCGGAACTCGAGAACCCATTCATGGGTCTTGGCCCGGCCGGCCTGCATGGCTGACTTTCTGGGCTTGAAGATCCGAGCGTCCATTTGAAGCCTCCGGCTGTCCGGTCAACCGATGGTCGGAGCGAGAGGATTCGAACCTCCGACCCTCTGGTCCCAAACCAGATGCGCTACCAGGCTGCGCCACGCTCCGACATCGGACGCCCCTTCTATTCAGACAGATTGCAATCGGCAAGCCCTATTTGGCTGTGCGTCGCAGTGTCCTGAAAGTTGCATCTGCGCGCGCCGCGACTTTGTCACCGCCAACCAGCAAATTGGCCCAGACATGGACGACGCCATCATTCACGGAGAGGACTTCTGGAACAGCCTCCAGCCAAGTGCCCTGCCGAATCGTTCCGAAATAGCTGATCGTGAGTTTTAAGGTGACCGACATCTTTCGAGTCGCATCCCAGACCGCCCAGGCCAGCGCGCCATCTGCAAAGGAACTCACCATGCCGCCATGCATGAAGCCCATACTATTGCAGTGGCGATCGAGCACCCAGAGACCGCTTCGTATGTCACCGCGCTCGGTCGCGCGATAGACAGGGCCATTGTGCGTGGTGAACGGTCCCCGCGACTTTGAGACTTCGAATCCGGCCGGGATCTGTGGCTGCGACGGCGTGTCAGCCGGCATTTAGATCGAAGACCGGATGGTTGACCTTGTCGCCAGGCTCAATGCCTAGTTCGCCGGCGCGCCCGCCATTGATTTCCAGAACACCTTTAACCGGCATGCCTGGGCTAACCGTGCGAAGCGAGCCCGGCACCGTATTGCGGGCAATCATCTGGATCGTGCCATCGCTGGAAATAAACAACATATCGAGCGGGATGAGCGTGTTCTTCATCCACATGGCCGGTTCGCGCGGATTGACGAATTCGAACAACATGCCGGCATCCGCGCCGAGGCTTTCGCGCTCCATGAGTCCAAACTGGATTTCTTCGGGCTCATCGGCGAGTTCGACCGTGAAAGCATGGCTGGTTTCGTCGGTATCGATGGAGAGCTCGCTGGTCTCCAGCGTCTGACCGAAAGCGAGGAGCGGAAGCGCCATCGCTGCGATGAAGCAATTCAGAAGTCTGTGTGTCATGAGGCTGGTCTAGCGTCTGGCTCAACCTGCCGCAATAAAAATGGTATGCTTCTATTTCGGCTTGGCTGAATTGACGTGTTCGCCCTTCGGCCCGTCCTCAATGACGGCGTCCAGAATGGTGCCCGACTCCACACTTTCAATACCGCCCCGGCGCAGAACCGAAATATGGACGAATATGTCAGTCTCCTGGTTCGGACGGTTCACAAAACCGAAGCCCTTGGTCGAGTTGAACCATTTGACGACGACCGTCTCAGGCTCGGGCGCGACGCCTTGCTCCTTCGCGATGACGGCCTTGGGCCGGTCCATTTCGATGATGTTCTCAACCTGCCAGCCGCGCTCGCCCTGTACGGCATCGCAGACAATACGCGCGCCTTCATCGGCATAGGCTTCGCCGAAGGTTCTCAAACATGAGATGTGAAGCATGACATCAGAAGACAGCGCAGGCTCAGTCACTGAAGACGGTACGACGAAGCCATACCCTTTCGCGATATCGAACCATTTAACATGGCCGATCACCCTCACCATCGGCGAGGGGCCCGGTGTGTCATCCTTCGAACTCAATGCAGTCATCTACCATCAGCCCCAAACCCCGATAGTAGAAAGGCATTTCCGCAAAGTCATCCCTCTTGGGGTGACGATTCGCCAAATTAACGAAAATTGTTGCGAAAGTGGCACTCCCTAGGGGAATCGAACCCCTCTTTCCAGGTTGAAAACCTGGCGTCCTAACCGATAGACGAAGGGAGCGCTCGGTTGGAAGGCGTGCGTATAGCGGGGCTTGGCAAGGTGTTCAAGTCGCCATTCCTCCTCCCAGCCAGTTTTTGTCAGTTGTCGTCAGCAATTGCGGCGTCGATCACCTCAAATTGCGCGCGGCGGCGGCCATTCCACTCATCTGCCTTAAGGCGTCCGACCAGATGCAGCGTCTTGCCGGCGAAGATTTTTGCGCCGAGTTCGGTGTCCGCCGAGCGCCACGACACGCATTCGATCCGCCCCGTCGCGTCTTCAGCATAGAAGCGGATATGGTTCTGCCCGATCCGGCGCGCCGAGACGGCTCTCACCTTGCGAACAGCAAAGACCGGCTGTGGGGCTTCCTGTCCGAACGGGCCGATTTCATCCAGCTCATCGCAGAGATCCGGCGATACAGCGCCGGGCGCCAGCACGCCATCAACTTCCAGACGCCGTGCTTCAGCGCGCTCATCGGAGAACTGGTCCATATGACTGACCATCCAGTCTTCGAAAGCTGAAATGCCGTCTGGCTCCACGCTCAAGCCTCCCGCCATGGCGTGCCCGCCACCAGACAGAAGAAGTCCGCCTCTTGCCGCCTCGCTGATCGCATCACCTATATTCACGCCTTTGACAGACCGCGCCGAGCCTTTTGCAACTGGGCCGAGATCGTCGCCCCAGCCGATGACGATGCTTGGCAGATGGAAGCGGTCTTTCAGCCTCCCGGCGACAATGCCGATCACACCCGGATGCCAGCCTTCGCCGGAAGCTATAATAATACCGCGATCGGGATTGGCTTCGATCTGCTTTTCAGCCTGTACGGTCGCCGCCTCGAGGATCGACATTTCGACCGCCTTTCGCTCATCATTCAAGGCGTGAAGCCGTTCAGCCAGCGCGATGGCTTCAGTCCGATCGTCGGTCGCGAGCAGTTTTGCGGCGAGCCATGGGTCACCGACGCGCCCGCCGGCATTAAGGCGTGGGCCCAATACGAAGGTCGCGTGGTAGACACTCTCGATGGCGCCAATCCCCGCCACATCTGCTAGTGCCCGTAGTCCGGGATTGCCGCCCCGCGCCATGATCTTCAGCCCTTGCCGGACGAAGGCGCGGTTCGCATCTCGAAGCGGTGACATATCGCACAGCGTGCCGAGCGCGCAGAGATCGAGCCAGGGCAGGATATCAGGCAGTCCGCCCTCCGGCTCGACGCCCCGCTCACGCGCAGCCTTGTTCAGTGCCACCAGCAGCACAAACACAACGCCCGCCGCCGCCAGATGACCGTAGCCGGACGTGTCATCGGAGCGATTGGGATTTACCAGGGCGGCCGTGTCCGGCAGCGATGTGCCCATCAAATGGTGATCGACCACGATGACAGGCAGCCCGATATCTGTAGCGGTTTCCAGCGCGGACACTGCTGCTGCGCCGCAATCAACTGTAATGACGAGCTCTGCGCCCTGCTCTTTCAGATACTGGAACGCGGCCGGCGACGGGCCGTAACCTTCCATCAGCCGGTCGGGCACATAGAGGCCGAGATCGCGGCCCCAGGCGCGAAAATAGCGAGCGAGCAAGGCTGAGGAAGTGCCGCCATCCACGTCATAATCCGCAAAGACGGTGACTTTCCGGCCATCGACCAGCGCATCGATGATGAGATTGGCCGCCTTCTCCATGTCCTGAAATGCCGCCGGGTCAGGAAACAGCTCCCGCAGGGTCGGCTTCAAGAAGGTCGCTGCTGTATCAGGCTGGACGCCGCGCGTGACGAGCAGCCGCCCCAGAATGTCGGAAATACCGGCTTTCAGGCAGAGCGCCCGCACATCGCCTTCATCTGCGTGCTTGAGCGACCAGAACCGCCCAGAGAGCGACTCGCCCACATCAAACAGAAAGGCGCCCGGCACGCGGGCCGCCTCAGGCCGTGCGATGGCGGGACAGGATTTTCCGGACCATCCCGTCTGCCGAGCTCATGACCAGTGTATCGGTGATGGTGACGCCATTGCCCACGATGACGCCATCGACCAAGCCGCCCTTGGTCACGCCTGTCGCGCAGAACACCGTCTCTTCGCTCGCGAGTTCATTGAGCGAATATTTCGTATCGAATTCGGTGACACCGACGCGCCTGGCGCGGTTTCTTTCATCATCATTTCGAAAGACAAGCCGGCCCTGCATCTGTCCGCCAACGCATTTGAGCGCCGCAGCCGCAAGCACACCTTCCGGCGCGCCGCCCTGCCCGACATAAAGATCGATGCCTGTATCCGGATTGGTCGTGTTGATGACACCTGCAACGTCCCCGTCCGAGATCAGGCAGATCCGCACACCAGCGCTACGCAGGCTTTCAATAATCTCGGCGTGGCGCGGCCGGTCGAGCACGCAGGCCGTCATCGCTTCGACAGGCTTGCCAGCGGCTTTCGCGAGCGCGTTGATGTTTGCCGCTGGTGTCTCGTCGAGATCAACGACGCCCTCCGGATAACCGGGCCCGATGGCAATCTTGTCCATGTAGGTGTCTGGCGCATGCAACAGGCCGCCACGCGGCGAGATGGCCAGCACGGCGAGCGCATTCGCCATCGCCTTGGCCGTCAGCGTCGTGCCTTCAAGCGGATCGAGCGCAATATCGATTTCGGGCCCATTGCCCGTGCCGACCTCTTCGCCGATATACAGCATCGGCGCCTCATCGCGTTCGCCCTCGCCAATGACGATCCGGCCCTTGAAATCGACCGAGTTGAAAGCGGTCCGCATCGCATCGACAGCAGCCTGGTCGGCCGCCTTTTCGTCGCCTCGGCCAGCCATTTTGTAAGCGGCAATCGCCGCCAGTTCCGTCACGCGGACCATCGCATCGCTCAGATGCGGAACGAGTACACTCTTGGACAT
>NZ_JBARZC010000429.1:0-3524 GCF_049649345.1 Henriciella sp.
AGCGAGACCGGTCCCGATACCGGCCCGAAGCTCGCCGAGAAGGCTTCCGCCGCAAGTTTGCCTGTCGTCTTCACGCTGTCGGCAGACTTGATCCACACCGAGTTCGGGCCTGCAAGCCCGATAATATCCGAATTAAGCGGCGCATCATATTTGCGATGGTCAACGGCGTGGTCGCCAATCACATTAATCATCGGCGTATGCGCGCGCTTGGCATTGTGAATGTTTGCGCCGCCATTGAGATAGCCCGCGCCGAGGTGCAGCAGCGTCATGGCTGGCTTGCCCGCGATCCGCGCATAGCCATCCGCCGCGCCGGTCGCCACACCCTCGAACAGGCAGAGCACCGAATTTATCCGCGTCTCCCGGTCGAGCGCCGTGACGAGGTGCATTTCCGATGTGCCCGGATTGGCGAAACAGGCGTCAACGCCATTGTCCGCCAGCGTTGCAACCAGCGCATCGGCGCCCGTCATCGTCGTGGTTTCGCTATCGGCCATTCTGTTTCTCCCTGTCTGCACCCGGTCGGGCGCGCTTATCTGATCTCAATAATCTCTTTGTCGAAGGGCTTTGAATAGAGCCGCTTCACGTCCGTCTCGCGCAGGCTCTGCACCCGGCCCTGATTGATGTAGCCCTTCTCGGTGATCTCACCGGCGTCGGCCTTGGGCATGTCCTTCTGGAGCAGGATGCGTGAGACCCGCGCCGCCGCATTCGGATGCTTCTGATTGTACGCGTTCAGGCCATCCTGCACGGCAGAGCGCACCTGCTCATCGCACGCAAGCTCATCAAGGCCGACATTGCGGCCCGTCTGGCGCCGGCACCAGCCTTCATTGAGGAAGCCGAGCAGCGCAATCTCGTCCTGATTGAGCCCGCAGACCACCACGTCCGACAGCGCGCCATCGACCGCCTCAACGGCCTTCACACGCACCGTGCCCGCAGACACCCAGGTGCCATTGGCGAGCTTGAACTCCTCAGCGATCCGCCCGTCGAAGGCGAGGCCTTCATTCGGGTCGTCCGGGTTCTTGAACTTCACCGCGTCACCGAGCTTGTAGAAGCCCTCTTCGTCGAAGGCCTCAGCGGTCTTTTCCGGGTTTTTCAGATAGCCCTGCGTAACCCCCGGGCCGCGCACGCGCAGCTCCATCTTCTCGCCCACGGGCACCATCTTCATCTCCGCGCCCGGCAGAGGCAGGCCCAGCAGCCCCATCGTGTCGCTTGGCCAGTGAACATTGGAAATGGTCGGCGACGTCTCCGTCGCGCCATAGCCAGCCGAGAGACTGATGCGCTCGCCTGTCACGTCGACGGCAACTTTCTGGATCCGTTCATAAATGTCCTGCCCCATCGAGGCGCCGCCATAGGCCATGACCATGATGCGCGAGAAGAATTTCTCCGCGAGCGCCTTTTCCTGCTCAAGCTCCGTTGCAATCGCCGCCCAGGCGGCAGGCACGGTTGTGTGCTGGGTCGGGGCAATCGCTTTGAGGTTACGTAGCATTTCAGGCAGGCGGGCAGGCGTCGGCGCGCCCCAGTCAATATAGAGCGTGCCGCCCCAGTCCGTCATCGAATGCAGGATGGAATTGGCGCCATAGGTGTGGCTCCAGGGCAGGAAAGAGATCATCACCTGCGGGCCGTCAGACATCTCCTCCAGCCGCTCGACATCCCATACGGACCGGATTTTCTTCACCATGGACGCGATATTGCCATGCGTGTTGATCACCGCCTTCGGTTCACCCGTGGAGCCGGAGGTCAGCATGTATTTCGCAATGCTCTCAGAGCCAATCCGATCATAGGCGAGATCAACGGCGCTGCTCGGCTCTGCTGCGACCTCGTCCAGCGACGTGGCGCGCACGCCGCTCGGCGCATTCTTGCGATAGAGCACCAGCCGGTCGCCCACTTCCATGCCATCAAGGCCGCGCTGATACTCTTCGCCATCCTCGACATAGAGCATCGCCGGCTCTGTCAGCTGGTCGATATAATTCAGGCGTGCAAAGTCCTGGCTGAGCGTCGCATAGGCTGGCGTTACCGGCACGACGGGGCTACCGGCCCACATCGCGGCATACATGACAAGCGCGTTCTCGATGGCGTTCCGGGACAGGATCATCACCGGCCTGTCCTTTCCGGCTCCTGCATTGAGGAACCCCTGCGCCAACGCGCGAATACGCTTGAGCCCTTCGCCATAGGTAATCGTCGTCCATCCGGGCCTGGACGGCTCGTCAGGATCGCGCTGCGCAAGCCAGACCTGATCTGGCCGGGCCGAGGCCCAATAGACAATCGGCGCAAGCATATGAGGCGGATAGGACCGGAGCGGTTGGCCATTGCGAAGAAGGATAGATCCGTCATCGCGGCGCTCCACCTCCAACCTCTGAGGCAGGTAAGGGATTTCGCGGAAGGGAATGTCGGAGCTCATTGAACGCCTTCTGTCTTGATATGCATCGCCGATCCACAATGCTTGCAGTGAACCGCGTCCCTGTCATGCCGCATCAGCCCGCAAGTCTCACATTCGCAATCGACCTTATTGTCCGGCTCGACGACGGCCCGCAGGAGCTGGAAGAATAGCGACAGGCCGAGCACCATCGTGATGACGGCAAGCCAGCGGCCGAAGTCGTCCGTCATTAGGATATCGCCAAAGCCAGTCGTGGTGAGCACGGTCACGGTAAAATAGACGGCATCGCTATAGCTATGGATATCGGGATTGTTGCCCACCTGTGTCGCATAGGTAATCGCCGACATGACGAACACGAACACGACCAGATTGGTCACCTTGTCGATAATGCGTTCATAGCGCTGGAAGAAAGGCGTCAGTCCCTTGACGCGCTTGATGAAGGTGAAGGCGCGCACAGCCCTCACAGCCCGCAGAATTCTGAGAAAGGCGAAATTTGATACAAGGAGCGGTGCGAACATGGTTAGCACGACAACGATATCGGCCCAGTTGATCCATTTGAGGAAGAACCGGTGCTTGTGCCTGGCGATGTACAAACGGGCCAGCAGATCGAGCAGGATCACAGCGCCGATCACATAGTCGATCGTGTAATGCCCCCGCTCACGCGTATCGAACGGGGCCCAGAGGAAATAGCCGATCGTCACCAGATCGAAGATGAGCAGCGCCCACCGGAAAATGTACGGCCCGGTTCCATTCCCCTTGTAAAGCCAGAAGAGTTGGCGGTTCAGCCCGGTACGATTGCTCATGAAAAGCGGTGTCACATGTCACCGGCTCAAGATCAATCAGCAACTCAGTCGCGGCTTCTGTCCAGCCGGTCGCGGTCCGGCGCCAGATAGAGACGTGCCACATCCCTTTCTGCGTCCCAGATCACGTCCTCCACTTTCATGGCGACGCCGCGGCTCTCGATAGATACGATTTCACCGATGCGCGGCACGGTCGACATCTTGGCCGATGACAACCGGCGGTTTGTAGACGATTTGTAGAATTCAACGACAGTGCCGACTGTAACTTGCCTGGACATTTCGCCTCCCTCTGCTGCGCGCCTGATCACGGGCCACTGGACTGGCCCACCCCCGAACACGTCCGTATTGCCACATAC
>NZ_JBARZC010000430.1:0-15989 GCF_049649345.1 Henriciella sp.
CTGGAGCTGCACTATCAGCCCTTCGTCGATACAGCCGAGATAAGAGTCACCGGCGCAGAAGCCCTGCTTCGCTGGAACCACCCCGAATGGGGCGTGATTTCGCCGAGCGAATTTGTCCCTATCCTCGAAGCCTCCGGGCAGATGCAGGAAGTCGGCCGCTGGGTGCTCAACACCGCCTGCCGCCAGCTGCGCGAATGGCGCGAGCTGGGCAATAGCGATTTCAAAATGGCGGTCAATCTGTCCGCCCGCCAGCTGCAGGATCCTGAGCTCAAGAACATCATAGAACGTACCGTTCAGAACCACGGCCTGTCGCCTGCCAGCATCGAATTGGAGCTGACCGAGACAGCGGCAATGGAAGACTCGGCCCTGACGCTGCGGCTTTTCAGAAGCCTGCGCGAAGCCGGCTACAGCCTTTCGATTGACGATTTCGGGAGCGGCTATTCAAGCATGAGCTATCTGAAAAATCTGCCGTTCAGCAAACTCAAGATCGACCGGGAATTTGTCTCGCATGTCGATCAGAGCCTAGAGAGCAGCGCCATTTGCAAGGCGCTTGTCGAGCTTGCCTCCGGCCTCGGTATCAGCGCGCTGGCAGAGGGTGTGGAGCGGCGCGAGGAAGTCGACGCGCTCATGCAGATGGGCTGCACGCGCTTCCAGGGCTTCTATTTCGCCGCGCCGATGAGGGCAGACGCCTTCGCAAACAAGATCAGCGAAACGGACTGGCTCGCAGCCCTCTGTTCGCCGGCCGTGCGGCTGCAGGATGAGTTGAAAAGGCATTACTCATGACCAGACAGATTTCAATGGCCGCCGCGGCGCTCAGTGTGCTGATGACAGCCTGCTCGCATGGCAAGGATACACCTGGCCCGGCGGCGGTCGTAGCGCCTCTGCCACCAGTCGAGGCGCCCGGAGCCGCCTCTGCCGATACGGCCGCGCAGGACCTTACACGGCGTCAGCGCGCACAACTCGCGATCCAGCTGCTCGATGCAGGGTTGGAAGCTGAAGCCGAGGTCGAGATTGATACGATCCTTGCGCTTAATCCTGAAAACGCGGTGGCGCTGAAGCTGCGCGAGCAGATTGAAGCGGACCCTGAAACACTGCTCGGCGAAAGCCACACGCCTTATACCGTCCAGCCGGGCGAAACGCTCTCGACCCTTGCCAAGGCCCATCTGGGTGACGCGCTGCTTTTCTACGCCCTGTCGCGGTACAATGAGCTCGAAGCGCCCAACAAGCTGATGGCCGGACAGACCCTGAAAATGCCAGAGCGGGCCGAGGATCTGGCCAACCCGCTGCAAGCCGCCGAAGCTGTAACCCCGGCCGAACCGGGCGCAGACGGCTCCGACGTGCAACTGGCCGAGGAAGAGGCTCCCGAACAGGAAGCGGCGCTTGCCAGGCTTGCCACACCGACAGACGTGGTGACGGCGAATGCCCTGCGCATGCAGGCGCTTCAGCAACTCAATGCGGGCAATGCCGAGCGCGCGACATCCCTGCTGCGGCGGGCGCTGAGCCTTGATCAGAACAATCGGAATATCGCCGCCGACCTGGAAAAGGCCGAGCGGATACAGGCTGCGCTCAGCCAGGCAAACTAGCAATTCGCGTGCGGCGCCGAGCGGCGCCTCATGCACGGTGATGGAGAAAGTGGCGAAATGAAACGTGTTGGTCGATATGAAATCCAGGCGCGCATCGGCAAGGGTGCGATGGCCGAGGTGTACCGCGCCTACGACCCCAAGATCGGCCGGGTGCTCGCCATCAAGGTGCTGCAGCAGGAATATTGCGAAAAACCTGAATATGCCGAGCGCTTCATTCGCGAGGCCCGGGCCGCCGGCGCGCTGTCCCACCCCAATATCGTGACCATTTACGACGTCGGTGATGCCTCCGGCGTTCCTTATATCGCGATGGAGCTTCTGGCCGGCGAAACGCTCGAAAACGAGCTGCTGAAGCGCGAGAAATTCGGCATTGGCGCGGTCATTGATATCGGCCAGCAACTGGCAGACGCGCTCAACTATGCCCACGGCATGGGCATCGTCCACCGCGATATCAAACCGTCCAATATCATGCTGAGCCAAGATGGGCGCACCATCAAGATCCTCGATTTCGGCATCGCCCGCGTGGCCGAAGGCGGCCATGGCAAGCCGTCTGAAGGCCTGATGACGCAGATGGGGCAGGTGATCGGAACGCCGCGCTATATGAGCCCCGAACAGGCGCTCAGCCGCGAGATCGATGGCCGCTCGGACCTGTTTTCGGTCGGCACGGTTCTCTATGAGCTCCTGACCGGCCGCCCGGCCTTTAACGGCAATGGCATCGCGACGCTTGCTGTCCAGATTACCCAGCAGGATCCGTGGCCCATCAATACCGATCCGGCCTGTCCGCGCGGGCTCGATTTCATTGTTATGAAGCTTCTGGAGAAGAAGCCCGAGCGCCGCTTTGCGAGCGGGGGCACGCTGCTGGAGGCGCTGAGGCGCGAGAAGGACAGCTATGATGCGGTCAATGCGGAAGGAAAGCGCAAGCGCATGTCCCTGCAACTGCGCCTGACCCTGGCTGCCTGTGCGATTTCGATGGCCTTCCTGTTTGTGGCCGGCTCCTTCGTTGTGGGTCACCAGAACAGGACGATGAAGCAGCTGGCGGTGACATCCGGTTCATCGATCGCCTCTTTCGTGGCCACGAATTCTGCGCTGTACGCGGTCGAAAATTCCTCGCTGCCGGAAGCCGAACAGGACTGGCTCCCCGTCCAGGCCTTCATCAATACCGCAGCAGCCGATCCGAATGTGACCGATATGCGGGTCGTTGACCGGAACGGCGTCGTGCGCGCCTCGTCCGACTTTTCGCTGCTGGGCACCACGAGTGAGAGCTTTGAGGCTGGCGAGATAACTGAGAGTGTCGATGCCAGCAGCGTGAAATCCGAGATCGGGCAGGAGGGCGAGCCCCTGTTCAGATTTGCGCATCCGATCACCTATGCCGGGCGCAATTTCGGGACGGTGGAAATCGGTATGCCAAAGCAGGAGCTGATCTCCGCAGCAGGCCATATGCGCAACATGCTGATCTGGCTCGCCATCCTTGTCGTCGCGATGGTTGGGCTTCTCAGCTATGTCGCTGTCCGCTCGCTCATGCTGCCGCTTCGCCGCCTGAAGTCGGCGCTGAGAGACGTCGCGGCGGGCAAGGGGGACTTCCTGATTTCCCACCAGCGCAAGGACGAGTTCGGCGAGCTTTATGACAGCTTCAACGCCTTTGCCGTGTCGGTCCATGCGCGCCACCGCACCGGCGCAGACCCTGCGCCCAATCCTGCCGAGACCGTGATTTCGGAGCCGGCAGCTGAACTCGATGAGGCGAACGCGACCCGGCTCAAAATGGTGGTCAAATGATTACGCTTCGTCTGTTCCGGAAAGATGAGCCGGCCCGCCAGATCGACTCCTACATCATGGGTGATGGCGACGTGACAATCGGCCGTGACCCCAAGGCTGTTTGGGTGATCGACGATCCCGACCTGCTTCTGTCGCGTTTTCACTGCACCATCTCTGCTGAGCGCGGAGGCGTCTTCGTGCGCGATACCAGTGCCAATGGTGTGTTTGCCGGGGCCGAGCAAGCCCGCATCGAGCGCGATGTCGAGACCGCCCTCACCGCAGGCGATACGCTCCAGATCGGGGACTATCTGCTCAAGGTCGATATCGAGGAGGAGGAGCCTGAAGAGGCAGCCTGCACGGCATCGGGCATGCAGATCAGGGGCGCGCCCATGCATGACGACGTTTGCCTGGCCAGCTCCAGCGCCATCCGCGAAGGGTGGAGCCAGCCTCAGCCGGCCGCACGCGAGCCGGTAGGCCCAACGCATGACATCAGCGACGTGGTCTTGCTCGAGGCGTTCTGCGAAGGCGCCCAACTCGACCCATCCTACCTGTCCTGCGAAGACCCGGCCGAAGTCATGCGCCGCATGGGCGAGATCTATCGCCAGCTTGTGCTTGGCCTCGGAGACCTGATGAGTGAGCGCGCTTCAGCCAAGGCCCAGTACAGGCTTGAGCGCACGACCATCGGCTCGAGCGATAACAACCCTCTGAAGTGGGCGCCAACCCACAGGCTGGCTATCGATTTGCTCTGTAATCAGAAGGGTGGCTTCCTGAACGGTTCGGATGCCGTCAAGGAGTGTTTCGAGGATCTGAAAGAGCACATTCTCTGCTTGCTTGCCGGGTCCAGAGCGGCGGTCTCTTCGGTTCTCGAACACCTCGACCCCGACGCGATCGAGGCCGAAGGCAAGCCGAAAACGGCGATATTTGTCGAGCGGTCGGAGGTCTGCTGGCGCAGGCTGAAGGGCCTGCATGCCGAGATTTCCGAAAATCCGTTCAATGATGCCGACAGCGCTGTCAGCAAGGCCTTCAAATACGGCTATGAGAGCCGCACAGGCCGTCTGAAGACAGAGGAGGCCGCCGAGTGAATTCGAATGTCTCTCTAAGCACAGGGCGCGGCCTGGCAGACTGCCATAGCCCGCTCAATTTCCGCTCGGCGGGCCGGACCGATCGCGGCCGCGTCCGCAAGCTGAATGAAGATGCGTTCCTCGAAAACGGGCCCGCCGGCCTCTGGGCGGTCGCTGACGGTATGGGCGGGCATGACAGTGGTGATTTTGCGAGCGCGCTTGTCATCCAGCGGCTGAGCCGAATTGCGGGGGCCGACAGCACCTATGCCCTGCGCACGATTGTGGCGCGTGAACTGGCGGGCGCCAATGAGGCGCTGCTGAGCGAGTCGACCCGCAAGTCCCGCGGTCAGATGGGCGCTACGGTTGCGGTGATGGCGGTCTGCAACGGGTATTATTCCTGCACCTGGGCGGGCGACAGCCGCGTCTATCTGTTGAGACGAGGCCGGCTGCGCCGCATCACCTCCGATCACAGCCTGGTCCAGTCGCTCATCGATGCAGGCGAAATAAGCCAGGAAGAAGCGCGCCACCATTCGCGCGCCCACATCGTCACGCGCGCGATTGGCGCCGGGCCTGAGCTGCACCTGGAAACAACTCATGGCGAGCTTGAACGAGGCGACCGTTTTCTTCTTTGTACCGATGGACTGACCTCGGTGCTGAGCGATGACGAGATATTGGGCCTGATCGCCGCGTCTGACCCTGAGTGCGCGGTCGAGGGGCTTGTCAGCAAGACCCTGTCGAATGGCGCACCGGACAATGTGACTGCGGTCCTCGTCGACGTGTCGGCCGCGGACTGAACTGCGCGCCGTCATGTGTGGCATCAGCCTAGGCGGCGTAGATGTCTCCGATGGCATTGGCGACTTCGGCGCGCACCTGTTCCTCGGAGAAGGGTTTGGAGATCACCGAGGTGCAGGACATCGGCCTCAGCTCGCGCACTTTCTCAGGGAATGCTGTCACAAACAGCGTCGGCAGCGATCTGAACGCTTGCGTTTCGATCACGAAATCGATGCCGCTCGAGCCGTCTTCGAGGCGAACGTCGCAGACCAGAAGATCGGGATTTGACTCTTTCGCGAGCGCGAGAGCGGCGTCTTTCGTGGTTGCGATCCCGACGACTTCATGTCCGTCCCGCTCGAGGATTTCGCGAAGGTCATGGGCGATCCATATGTCATCTTCGACGATGAGGGCCCGGACCCGGCTGCGGGCCCAGCCAAAATCATCGACAAATTTCAGAAAGGCGCGCACCGCCCCGACATTCATGCCGAGGACCAGACCGATCTGCTCATCGGTCAACTCTGCAACTTCTTTCAGGAACGCGGCCTGACGCGCCGGATTAGGCAGCGAGAAAGCGCAGCCTCCAAGCCATTCGGCGGCCGTCTCATCCTCTTGTCCGGCGGTCTCCATCGCCTCTTCAAAGGCGATATGGGCCCGTCTTAACAATTCCGTCTTGCTGTCGAAGACCGACGGGAGATACCTGACCGTGTCGCTGAGCTGCCCGAGCGTCGCCTTGACGATCTCGTCGCCTTTCATCCGGCTGTTCGCCGAGACGAAGGCATATTGCTGCACCAGGTGCAGATGAGGCGAAAATCGCGACGTATAAGTTTGCGTCATGATGCACCACTCCGGTTGGATGCAACTTGTAATATGAACGAAGGCCGATTTTCGGTCAACGCAGTCTGACACAGGCCTGACAAGCCCCTCTGCGGCTGGACATGCATCATCCCGCCCGCATCAGCAATTGCTCGATCAGTTCTGCATCCTGCTCAAGCGATGTAACGCGGGCCATATAGTCTTGTCTGGATCGATCGCTGTCTGCTTTCGTGATCAATTTCCTGATCAGCTCGATCCGCCCGCGATGCGCCCGCAGCGCGTCATACAGGCTTCGTTCCATGGCCCCCGACTGGCTTTCGCTCAGGCTGCGCATCGTGAAGGCGTGACCGGTATGACACCGGTACCGGATGAGTTTCTTGTCTTCGATTTCCCACAGCACCCCATTGCAATCGGGGCAGTTGAAGGGCGATAGCGTCCCAATTTTCTCTTCAGCCGCCATACTCGCGCCCTCCAGTCCTGCAATTTTCATCTCGATGACAATATCCTCCGGCGGCGCCTTCCGGACCGGTTCGGCCGGGCTGGCGGCAAGCTCGCTCAGGACCGCTGGAATATCATCCAGGTTCACCGCCCGCGCTGAGGAGACAAGGTCAAGCACCGCTTCGGGCATGCTCGGAAAGCTCGCCGTATCGGGCGCCTGGGCGAGCACGGTTCCGCCAACACGCTCCAGGGCAAGCGCGCCGGCCGCGCCATCATCCAGCGACCCGCTCAATACAAGACCAATGGTTCGCGGACCATGGAAGACCGCCGCTGAGCGAAACAGCGGATCGACCGCCGGCCTGAAATTGTTTTCCCTCGGGCCGCGCTTTGTATGCACATGCGCATCGCCCAGCAGGAGGTGGTGATCTGCCCGCGCCAGCGTCACGGTGCCGGCCTCAATCGCGCCGCCATCTTTGGCGAGCCGGACGGGCAGGACGGACGCGGCGGCCAGCAGGTCGGCCGAGAGCTGATTGTCATCGCGTCCGGTATGGAGCACGACGAATATGGCTGCCGGCAAGTCCGCCGGAAGCGAAGAGAGGAGCGGTCTGAGCGCGGTAAATGCCCCAGACGAACCGCCGATGACGATGATGCGGTTGCTGTCGGCTTTAAACGCCTCTGGCATGGGCGTTCTCCGTCACGCTGCGCTATTGGGGGGAATGTTCAAACGTTTCAGTGTCGCGCTGATATGCATTTGAGATATGGGCTTGCTGAGAATTTCGGCTTCGCCGAGTTCGGGGGGCAGCTGGTCGCGCTCATAGCCGGTGAGAAAGACGAACGGAATATCCCTGCGCCGCAGCAGGTCTGCGACAGGTGTGCTGCGATGGCCGCCGAGGTTGATGTCCAGGAAAGCCAGATCAATCTGAGCGGCTTTCGCAAGCTTCATCGCGTCGTCGATATTGTTGGCAGGGCCAACCACGGACGCACCCATATCTTCAAGCATCGCCTCAAGGTCCATGGCGACAAGGACTTCATCTTCAACAATCAAAATTTGCATATAACAGCACCCACTAATCGAACGGGCGGCATATTCATTTGTTCCGTCGCAAATATTTTGCGGGCAGGCGCAGTGAATACTGAAATCCGCTCGGCTTGAAGTCCATATCGACATCGGCCTTGAGCTGATCGCGGATGACATGTCCGATCATGGTGCTTCCGAACCCTTTTCTGGAGGGCTCTTCGACGCCTTTGAGGCCACTCTCTTTCCAGGAGAATTTCAGGTTGTTGGAAGACTGCTCAAGTGTCCACTGGATAGAGAGCTTGCCAGACGCCTGACTGAGCGCGCCGTATTTCGACGCATTGGTGATGAGTTCGTGCAGGACCAGGGCGAGCGACTGGGCCGCAGCGGGCGCAAGTGTCACGTCCGTGCCCTTAAATGTAATCCTGTCGGGATTGCTGTCATTATAGGGCGACAATTCCTCTTCGAGCAGACGGCGAAGCGACAGGCCTTCCCAGCGCTCCGATGCGAGCGTCTGATGGGCCCGGCCAAGCGCTTCGATGCGCTGCTGAAAGGATGTCCGGAAATCGTCGAGCGAGACCGCATTGCGCCCTGAAATCCGGGCGATGGACGCGGCGGTGGCAAGTATATTCTTCACACGGTGATCGAGCTCGGCGGAGATCACCTTCTGGCGCTCCTCGTCACGCTTGCGATCAGAGATGTCGACAATCGCCGCGTAGAAGCCTTCAACCGTTCCGCCGAGACTGTAGCGCGGAACATAGGTGACGAGATTGGTCCGCGTCTGGCCCTCCGGCATCTCCAAGGCGAGCTCGAAGGTTGTCGTCTCGCCTGACATAGCCTTGTCGATGTGAGGTTTGGCCGTCTTGTACGCTTTGTCGCCCAGTAGATCCTTCACGGTCTGCTGGGTAACCTCGGTCTCGTCCACAGCCCACTCCCGGTAGGCGTCATTGACGAACACGTAGCGCTCGTCGGACCCCACAATGGCAATCAGGATCGGCAGGCTGTCGGCAAGCTGGCGCAGCTCCCGGCGCTCATCATCGAGTTGCTTGGTGGCGTTTTCCTGGACAATGGCGAGCCACAGGAAGTTCGAGACCGACTGCATGAAATTGACGTCGTCGACGGTGAACGAACAGTCGCCATCGGCCTGGTCGTGCGCGCCCAGAACGCCCCATGGCGAGGCGACCGGTCCGATGATCACACTCGCGCCGCAGCTCACATCATGGTCGGCCAGAAGCTGTGGTATCGTGAACCGTCTCTCGGTCCTGAAGTCTTCCACGATCACGGCATTGGCCCGTTCCAGCGTAAAGCTTGCCTGCGAATTGCCTGTCGCGTCGACCCGGTAGGTCCCGACCAACCCCTTCTTCCAGCCGAGGCCCGAGACAAGATCGAGCGCTTTTCCGTCGTCGGTGAGGCGCAGTATCTTGGCGAATTTAACGCCGAGCTGCGTGGTTGTTTCCTTGGTGACGAGATCGAACAGCTCCTGCGAGGGATGGCCTGCCAGCGCTTTCCTGCCAATCTCCGTGATCGCGGCCTGCTGGCGTTCGCGCCGGGCGACCGCGTCGGTTGCCGCCTGCAGCTTCGTCACATCGGTAAACGTCGCAACCACGCCTTCGATGCGATTGTCAGACGTGCGATAGGGCTGGAGTTTGCGGATAAAATGGTGGCCGCTCTGAGCCTCGACTTCGGCTTCGACCGGCTGGAGGGTTTTCAGCACCGTGCGGCTGTCCTCAATCAGATTGGGGTCAGACACGCGCGCCGAAAGGTCCTCGACAGGGCGGCCGATATCGCTCTCGATGATCCGCATCACATCCTGCATGGCGGGCGTATAGCGCCGGATGCAGAGGTCGGTATCAAGGAAGATCACCGCGATATTGGTGGAATTGAGCAGGTTCGACAGGTCGTTATTGGCGCTCTCGACCTCATCGACCTGGTTTTCCAGCTGGGTGTTGAGCGTCGTCAGTTCTTCATTGAGCGATTGCAGCTCTTCGCGAGAGGTCTCCAGCTCTTCATTGGCGGACTGGAGCTCCTCATTCATGCTCATCACTTCTTCATTCGAAGCGTTGAGCTCTTCGTTCGCGGTCTCCATTTCCTCGATGGTGGACTGACGGTCCTCGCGCGTGGTCTGCAGCTCGTATTCGAGCTGTTCAACCAGCCCGGTGTCGCCCGGCATTGCTCGTGCTTCCTCGCGCCGCTCCTCCAGGGTCTTGCGTTCGCGTAGGTCCGAGATGTCTTCAAAAACGAGCAGGAGGAGTTCGTCCTCCCCGTCATCTTCAAGCAGCGTGGCCGTCAGCTTGACGTCCACTTCTTCCTTGTTGCGAGGCACGCCGTTGCAAACTATCGAATCCCGTTCGCCGGTCTCTAGCACCTTGGTTAGCAGGGCGCGCAATCTGCTCTTGAGCTCCGGGACGGCAAGGTCTGTGATGATATGGCTCGGCTCGCCTGCCGGAAAATCGAGATAATCCCGGACCGCGCCATGATAATAAAGGATTTCAAATCTTCGATTGATGCAGACGCTGGGCGGCGAAAAACCCTTCAGCAAGGTTTGACGCGAGAGTTGAGCTACACTTTTTTTGGACACTGGGGCCTCGACAAATGGCACAGGTTTGGGGTCGGCGGAGGTGCGCCGCCTGTCTACGGGAAACACATTGTCATGAGGCGTTGCCTTGTAGCCCCTCTGGTATATCCGGTTTGGCTTTGACAATGGCTTGAACAGCCGTCCAGGCCGTTCGGCGGTCTCTGAAGGACCGAGGAAGAGATATCCGGTATCGCGCAGGGCGAAATGGAACATCTCGATCATCCGGCGCTGAATCTCTGCATTGAGATAGATCATCAGATTGCGGCAGCTGACCAGATCAAGTTTGGAGAAGGGCGGATCGGATATGATGTTCTGGTGCGCGAAGACGACACTGTCGCGCAGCCGTTTGTTTACGGTGACCATCTCTCCATCATCAGAGAAATAGGATTCCAGAAACCGTTCCGGAACGTCCGCGGAGACGGTCGAGGGGTAGCGGGCGGCGCGCGCATAGGCGATGGAATCCTCGCTGAGATCGGTCGCGAAAATCTGGATGCCGAGCGGTTTGTTAAACGCCTTGATCCGTTCGCTGAGCATCATGGCGAGGGTATAGGCTTCCTCGCCGCTGGCGCATCCGGGCACCCATGCACGAATGGAACTGCCTGGGGGTGCCTGTTCGACAAGCTTCGACAGGACGAGTTCATCCAGCACCTGCCAGGCCTCCGGGTCGCGGAAAAAACGCGTCACACCGATGAGGAGATCCTTGTGGAGGTTCTTCACTTCGGCTGGCGACTTCCGCAGGACGTCCAGATAAGCCTCAACACTATTGAGGTGTTTTAGGCCCATCCGCCGCTGAACGCGCCGCCTGAGGGTCCCCTGCTTGTAGTGCCGGAAATTATGACCTGAATGGGCACGCAGAATGGTCAGGATATTCTTCAGGTCACCCAGATCCGCAGGGGCCGGCGTGCCCATGGGTTCGGGAGCCTGGCTGACATAGGGATGCTGAACATAGGCCTCCAGGACATCCGGCATTTCATCAATGGGCAGGACGAAATCGACCACGCCGGTCGCGACTGCGGCCCGAGGCATGCCGTCATATTGCGCGGTGTCCGGTTTCTGCGCCATGACCATGCCGCCATTCGCCTTGATCTCGCGAATGCCGAGCGCGCCGTCCGTGCCGGTGCCTGACAGGACGATCCCGACGGCATTGTTTTCAAGCTGCTCGGACAGGGAGCGGAAAAAATAGTCGATGGCGAGCCTGATCCCGCGCTCTTCGATCGGGTCGTCCAGTTCAAGCCGCATGCCGTCCAGCTTCACGAACTTGTTGGGCGGGATGACGTACACGCAGTTCCGCTCAATGGTCATGCCGGCCTCAACCTGCACGATCTTCATCTTGGAGTACTTCGCCAGCAGTTCGGCCATCCGGCTTTCATGATTGGGATCAAGATGCTGGATGAACACATAGGCAGCGCCCGTCTCGGAGGGCACACGGCTGAGGAATGCGCGATACGCCTCCAGTCCGCCAGCCGAAGCTCCTACGCCCACAACAGGAAATTTGGGTGTCGCCGCCATAGGTGTGTTTGCGATAGTTAAGCGGACTTTGCAATCCTGTCACGGTCCTCAATCGCTGCAAATCATACAGCACAAAGACCAATAACGTCCGGATTGAAGGCAGGCGATCAACAGCCGATCCCGCGCACCTGAAACCCTGCAAGATGCCTTCCGGTCACCAGGGTGGTCGGAAAGTCCAGGCCGCCGCGAGTGATTCAGGCCTGTCCCTTGCTCCAGCCGGTGACGCCTGCGGCAAAGGCGATGCGCAGGGATGCAGACAGGCTGCTGACGCCCAGTTTTTCCATCAGGTTCGCGCGGTGGATTTCGACAGTGCGCGGCGAGATGTCGAGCGTATTGGCGATGGCCTTGTTGGTGAGCCCGTCGACCAGGCCGTTGAGGACGTCCATTTCACGCGGCGAGAGATGAGCGAGGCGTTTTTCGGCTTCGGCTTTCTGCAGGACGCTGCGATTACGACTGTTGAGCTGGGCAAAGGCTTCGCCGAGCGCATCGAGCAGGACCTGCTTTTCATACGGCTTCTCGACGAAGTTGATGGCGCCGGCCTTCATCGCCTGAACCGCGACCGAGACATCGCCATGCCCTGTCAGCACGACGACCGGCATCTCGCAGCCGCGGGCATTGAGTTCCTTCTGGACAGCCAGGCCGTTCATCCGCGGCATCTGGACATCAAGCAGGATGCAGCCTGACTCGAGCGTATCGAGTTCATCCAGGAAAGACACGCCATCCTTGTGGGTCTGAACCCGGTAGCCGGCGAGCCGCAGCATGAAGCTCGCCGAGTGGCGTATGGCTTCGTCATCATCGACGAGATGAACCAGGGGCTTTTCTTGTTCGTTCATCAGGCTGTTTCAGCACGTTCCAGCGTGAAAACAAAGCGTGTGCCGCTGTTGTCGGCGGGCATGGCTTCGATTGTGCCGCCATGAGCCTCGATGATCGTCTTGCAGATCGACAGGCCAAGCCCCATGCCCGTGGTCTTGGAGCTGGCGAGCGGCCGGAACAGCTGGTCTGAGACATCCCTGCCAATGCCCGGGCCGTTATCCTCGATAGTGATCATGACAAGCCCGCCACTGGCCGAGGAGGCCTTGATCAGCACTCTTGGATCCTCCTGCCCGGCCATGGCCTCGAACGCGTTTCGCACGATGTTGATGACGACCTGCTGGATCTGGATCGGATCGGCCATGACAGCCGGTGTGTCCTCGGCAACGCTGACCCTTATGTCTGTCGTCGTAAGGCTCATCTCCGTCTGGACCAGCGCGACCGCATCGCCAAGCAGCGGAACCAGCGAGACGGGCCGCTTCTCGACCTCGCCGCGCGAAACGTAATCGCGCAGCTTGCGGACGATCTGACCGGCCCGGACCGATTGTTTCGCTGCTTCGCCGAGCGCTTCCTGCACCATCGCCATGGCGTCTTCGTCAGGCCGGTCCAGAAGGTCTCGCGCCGCTTCGAGATAATTGGTCACGACCGTCAGCGGCTGGTTGAGTTCATGGGCGAGGGCAGATGCCATCGTGCCGACTGAGCTCAACCTCGAGAAATGAACGAGCTCGGCCTGGAGGGCCTTCATGCGCGTCTCATTGCGCCGCTGTTCGGTCAGGTCGCGCATGAAAGCCGTGAAGAGATAGTGGTCGCCGATCTTTGCTTCGCCGATCTTGAGATCGATCGGGAAAAGCGTGCCATCCTTGTGCCGCGCCGTGACCGTGCGTCCGATGCCGATGATCTTGGCCCGGCCGGTTTGCAGGTAGCGCTCCATGTATTTGTCATGGTCAGCCCTGTCGGCGGGGCCCATGAGAAGGCTGACATTCTCTCCGAGCACCTCTTCAGCGGCGTAACCGAAGAGTTTTTCCGACGCTTTGCTGAACGCGGTAATGAGGCCCACATCATTGATGACGACCATTGCATCCGGGACCGATCCGAGGATCGACCGGAAGTGCTGATGGAGCGCGTCAACGTCCATCTCCGCCATGTCGAATATCTGGTCCCGCTGCGTCAGCGCGCTCTCCATCACATACCGTCGTTCGGGGATGGAACACGCAAGGGGTTGAGGTCAAGCGGTCGACACCGTGTGGCATGTGGAGGCTCATTTTGCCGCAGGCCTTCGGGCAGGGGTACGCCGGCGTGCGAATGGGCTGATCACCACCATGAACAGGCCGGCCAGCAGGGCAGGGCAGGCGGCGCAGTGGCCCCCAAGGAAAGCGGCAGAGGCCCGCGATGTCCCGTCTGCAGAGCACCAGGCCAGCTCAAGCAGAGCCGCCATTTCATGATGCCGGAGCGACTGCGGAAGCGCGATCAGGATCACCGCCAGTCCGGTGAGAAAGAGCGTTGTGCGAAACATAAATCTTGGCCTTCGTCTTGTGACAGCAGGTAAGCCACACTGCGACAGGCTGGCCCATACGTAAGACCCCGTATTCAGCGCGAAGCCGCACTCAAATATCTCTCTCCGCATTGATCTAGGGGCTGGGCAAGCAGCGATTTTGACTGCTGCGCCGGCAACACAAGAGGGGATCTGAGAAGTGAGCAGTATCGCACTCAAACAGGGTGGAGCAGGCGGGAGCACTTGGGCTGTGTCCGGCATCGTCGGCCTGTTCGCTATTCTTTCGCTCTATATTGCCGCAAATGCCGGCGACCAGTTGATGGGTGTTCATGCCCTGATGTTCCTGGCAGCCACGACGGTCTGGCTGGTCGCGACGGGCATGTGGGCCGGCAAGCTCGGCGACCGTGACCCGTTCGATGAGACGAAGTACGAAGACACGCTCGTCAAGATGGGCGTGTTCGCCTCCATGTTGTGGGCGATTGCAGGCTTGCTCGTCGGGATCATTATTGCCTGCCAGCTGACCTGGCCGAACCTGTTCTATTTCGAAGAGTGGGGCTGGACCAATTTCGGGCGGCTGCGCCCGCTGCACACGTCCGCCGTGATCTTCGCCTTTGGCGGCAATGTGCTGCTCGCCACCAGTTTCTATGTCGTTCAGCGCACCACGCGCGCGCGCGTATTCGGCGGCATGCTGCCTTGGTTTGTCTATTGGGGCTATCAGCTCTTCATCCTGATTGCCGGCACCGGATACCTGATGGGGATCACCCAGTCGAAGGAATACGCCGAACCTGAATGGTATGCAGACCTGTGGCTGACCATTGTCTGGGTCGCCTACCTGCTCGTCTTCCTCGGCACGCTGTGGAAGCGCAAGGAGCCGCACATCTATGTGGCGAACTGGTTCTATCTCTCCTTCATCGTGACGATTGCGATGCTGCACATCGTCAACAATCTGTCGCTGCCGGTGACGCTCGCCTCGTCGAAGAGCTACCAGCTGTTCGCAGGTGTGCAGGATGCGCTGACCCAATGGTGGTATGGCCACAATGCCGTCGGTTTCTTCCTGACGACCGGCTTCCTCGCCATCATGTATTACTTCATTCCGAAGCGGGTGAACCGGCCGGTCTATTCCTACCGCCTGTCGATCGTCCACTTCTGGTCGCTGATCTTCATCTATATCTGGGCCGGTCCGCACCACCTTCACTACACTGCGCTTCCGCAGTGGGCACAGACCCTCGGCATGACCTTCTCGATCATGCTGTGGATGCCAAGCTGGGGCGGCATGATCAATGGCGTGATGACCCTGTCGGGCGCCTGGGACAGGCTGCGTACCGATCCTGTGGTTCGCATGATGGTCGTCTCGCTCGCCTTCTATGGTATGTCGACCTTTGAAGGCCCGCTCATGTCGGTGCGCGCTGTGAACTCGCTCAGCCACTATACCGAATGGGGTATTGGCCATGTGCACTCCGGTGCGCTCGGCTGGGTCGGCTTCATCTCCTTCGGGGCGCTCTATTGCCTGACGCAATGGCTCTGGAAGCGCAAAAGCCTCTACTCGGTTGCCCTCGTCGAATGGCACTTCTGGCTCGCGACCATCGGTATCGTCTTCTACATCGTGTCGATGTGGTTCGCCGGGATCATGGAAGGCCTGATGTGGCGCGCCTATAACGACTTCGGCTTCCTCGAATACAGCTTCGTGGAAACCGTCGAGGCCAAGCATATCAGCTACATCATCCGTATGGTCGGAGGTCTGCTCTACTTTAGCGGCGCCGGGATCATGCTCTACAACCTGATCCGCACCGCCATGGGCAATGAGCGGATCAACCAGCCAGACAGTGCACCGTCCGTCAGCGCGCCCCCTGCCGCTGCCAGCCTTCAACCTGCCGAATAGGAGCGCGTGAGATGGGACTCATGAACAATCACGGTGTGCTCGAGCGTCATTCGCTTCTGCTCACCATCGGTATCCTGATTACGGTCTCGATTGGCGGGATCATCCAATTGGCGCCGCTCTTCTACATGGAGAACACGATCGAGAAGGTCGAAGGGATGCGCCCTTACACCCCGCTCGAAGTGGCCGGCCGGAATATCTATCTGCGGGAGGGCTGCTATGTCTGCCACTCGCAGATGGTTCGGCCCCTGCGTGACGAGGTGGAGCGCTATGGTCACTACTCGCTCGCCGCAGAGT
>NZ_JBARZC010000431.1:0-5903 GCF_049649345.1 Henriciella sp.
TGCCGATACCGTCCGTGCCAAGACGAATGCGCAGGGCGGACTGGTCGGCTGGGCCGTGCGCCAGCGCCGCGGCGAGCGGGTCATTCATCGCGAGGCTGATGGCTGGAGCCCGGTGCTTCATCTGAAACTCTACCATCCATCCGATAGCATTTATGGCCTCGCGCCGCTCGCGGCCGCACACAAGGTGCTAGACATTCACAATGGCGCAGCCGCCTGGGCGAAGGCGCTGATCGACAACGCGGCGCGGCCGTCTGGTGCGCTCGTCTATGGCCAGAATGGCGGGCATCTGACGCCCGACCAGTTCGACCGCCTCAAGGAAGAGCTCGAGACCGCGCATGGCGGCAAATACAATGCGGGCCGGCCGCTGCTGCTCGATGGCGGGCTCGACTGGAAGCCGATGTCACTGTCGCCCGCCGAGATGGATTTTGCCGAGACGCGCCATGCGGCCGCGCGCGAGATTACGCTGGCCTTCGGCGTGCCGCCCATGCTGCTCGGCATTCCAGGCGACAATACGTATGCGACCTATAAAGAAGCCAATCTCGCCTTCTGGCGTCTGACCGTTCTGCCGCTTGTTCATAAGGTGTCTGATGCACTGTCGATCTGGCTGGCAGGCCGGTTCGAGGACGCTGTGATCAGGCCCGATCTCGATCATGTCCCGGCATTTGCCGCCGAGCGTGAAGCGCTCTGGTCGCGGCTGGAAGCGGCGAGCTTCCTCACGGCCGAGGAGAAACGAAAGCTGGCGGGGGTCGGCCAATGATCGAGCAGAAAGTCACGATTGCGCTTTTGTTTGCCATCGCGGTCCAGACGGGCGGTGCGCTGGTCTGGGCGGGCGCGGCAGCGGAGCGAATTTCGGCGCTCGAGCATCGCGCAGACCTTGCGCGGCCAGTGGCCGAACGCCTGGCGCGCGTCGAGGCTGAACTCGGCGCCATGCAGGCCCAGCTCGACCGGATTGAAAGCCGGCTGGAGCGCGACGATGGATAAGGCAATTTTGATCGAAGGCTATGCCGCCCTGTTCGGTGCGCCGGACCTTTCCGGTGATGTCATCCGGGCGGGCGCCTTTGCGCGCAGCCTGAAAGCGGGGGCCGCGCCGATGCTGCTCCAGCACAGAAGCGGCGCGATTGCCGGGCGCTGGACGCGGCTGGTGGAGGACGGACGCGGGCTATTCGTTCGTGGACTGATCGAGGCAGAGGGCGCGCGAAAGCTCGTGGCGCTGGGGCTCGATGGTCTCTCGATCGGCTTTCGCGCCCGGCTCTGGACGCCGCGTGTCGGGGGTGGGCGAACGCTCAGCGATGTCGACCTTGTCGAGGTCTCGCTTGTCGCAGAGCCGATGCAGCCGCTGGCACGATTCAGAACCGTCGGGGCGGCCGCAAGGGCGGCCTGACCTTACCCTCTCGCTCTCATGGTTCGACTTCGCTCACCATGAGGGCGCTCACAAGCAAGGCGCAGGCGCAGATCGCCTGAGCGAAGCGAAGATTGGCGATTGAGCAGGAGATATAATTGACCAAGGAAACCAAGATGGCCGGGATGGACATGAAGTCCGTCACTGCTGACATGATGGCCGCCTTCGAGGCCTACAAGCAGGCGAATGATACGCGCCTGGCCGAGATCGAGGCAAAGGGGGCATCCGATACGCTGCTCGACGACAAGCTGAAGAAGCTTGACCGTCGGCTCGATCAGCTGAGCCTCAAGGCGGCCCGGCCTGTTGAGGGCGCTCCGGCCCCCGCCGAAAGTGAACACGACGCGGCCTGGGCCCGCTATCTGCGCAAGGGCGATGAGAGCGGGCTCGCGCGGCTCGATGTGAAGGCGCTGTCGGCCGGGACCGATGATCAGGGCGGTTACACCGCGCCGGCTGAGCTTGACCGGATGATCGAGGCGCGCCTGATGCAGGCCTCGCCGATGCGCCAGATTGCGAGCGTGCGGCAGACGTCTGCGGGCGTTTACCGTAAGCCTGTCAGCCTCGGCGTGGGCGCCGCCTGGGCGGGCGAAACCGATGCGCGGCCGGAGACGACGACAGCGGGGCTCAGCCTGCTCGAATTCCCGGCCGGCGAACTCTATGCCATGCCGGCAGCGACGCAGACCCTGCTTGAGGACTCCTATGCCGATGTCGACGAATGGCTTGCCGACGAGGTCGAGGCAGCCTTCTCGATCCAGGAGAGCGCCGCCTTCGTGACGGGCGATGGGGCCGCCAAGCCGAAGGGGTTTCTTGACTATACCATCGTCGCTGAAGCTTCCCATGCCTGGGGCCAGATCGGCTCTGTCGCAGGTGACTTCACGCTCGATGATGCGGGCGACCAGATCATCGATCTGATCCAGACGCCAAAATCGCAATTCCGCGCCAATGGTCGCTTCGTCATGAACCGGCGCACGGTCGCATCCGTCCGTAAGCTGAAGGATGCCGATGGGCGCTATCTCTGGCGGCCCGGCATGAATGGCGAGGCGCAGACCATCTTCGGCTATCCGGTCACCGAGCTGGAAGACATGCCGGATATCGGCACGGGCAATGCCGCGATTGCCTTTGGCGACTTCCGCCGCGGCTATCTCATCGCTGACCGTCAGGGCGCACGCGTGTTGCGCGATCCGTATTCGGCCAAGCCCTACGTGCTCTTCTACACGACCAAGCGCGTCGGCGGCGGTGTCCAGAACTTCGATGCCATCAAGGCGATGGTGTTCTGATTGCTGATTTCCCCGGGCGCTGCAAGGCGCAGCGTCCGGCACTTTCCCCTCAAGACAAACAAAGGAAAAACCCATGTTCGAATCCGTTCTCATCGCCCTCATCCGCCAGGCTGGCCTGCTCACCAAACCGCAGCAGGACGCCTTCACCACGCAGGTTGCCGAAGCGATCGCGACACTGGTCAGCTCCAGCCAAACCCAGATTGATGACGAGCTTTTGCGTTCCATTGGCCTCCCGATCGGAGGAGCGGTGATCGAGAAGCTGCAGACGCTGGTCTAGGCCAAGCCCCCCGGCGAGGGCAAGGACAAACCTCTTCAAAATCAGGATATTGATCATGACACTGACGGTGATTTCGCCGCCGGGCGAGGCGGCTTTGCCTCTCGCCGAGGCGAAGGCCTTCCTGCGGGTCGGCCATGACGGCGAGGATACGCTGATCGGCGACCTCGTGGCCGGCGCGCAGGCGCGGCTGGAGACAGCAGCCGGGCTAGTGCTTGTTACGCAGACCTTGCGGCACAGCGTCCGCGCCTGGCCGAGCAGCCTGACCCGTCAGGGCATCCGGCTCTGGCCGGGGCCGGCGGCGTCGCTTGTCTCCGTGCGCATAGTGGATGCAGGATCGAATGCAGATGATGTCACGGGACAATTCGAACTGGTCGACGGGCGTCTCAAGGTCAGGGCAACCAGCTGGTGTCCGCCCATCCCGGTTGGCGGCGAGGTCCAGATCGATGTCGTTGCCGGCTATGGCGCGGCAAGCGACGTGCCGGAAGACCTTATCCATGCGCTGAAGCTCATCCTGCTGGACGCCTATCGCCGGAATGGCGAGCCCGGGCTGCCAGCTGCCGCTGAAACCGTTCTCAAGGCGCGCCGAGAGGTGCTGCTATGAGTGCGGACGGTATGCTCTGGTCTGCGGAAGCGGCGCTCGAACGCGCTTTTCTGGAGGCCTTGCGCGCGGACGCGGAAGTTCAGTCCCTGCTTGGCTCTCCGGCGAGGATCTTCGTCGCCGAGACCGATCAGGCGGCCTTTCCGCATGCGATATTGGAGCGGCATGAGTGCGCGGACCGGAGCGCATCAGGTGTCGCCGGCCAGGCCCATACACTGACGCTTGCCGTGCGGTCGCGTGATGGTGGCCGGGCAGACGTGAAGGACATCCTCGGCGCGCTGAGGGCGGCGGGCGAAGCAGCGGTGTTGTCGCTTGCGGGCCAGCGGGTCGTGCTCATCCAGACGGTCTATTCCGACGCGATGCGCACGCCTGACCTTCGCGAATTCAGAGGGTTGCTCCGGATAAGGATTATCACAGAGGAGGTAGCGTGATGGCAGGCCAGCGCGGAAAGGATGTGCTCATCAAACTGTCCGATGGGCTCGAGCCTGAGGCGTTCGACACGCTCGCGGGCATCCGCACGAGCGAATTCGATCTTAACCAGCAGGCTGTGGATGCGAGTTCGGCTGAAAGCCCCGAAGGCTGGCGAGAATTGCTGGTGGGCGCGGGCCTCAAATCCATGCGGGTGCGCGGGCGCGGCCTATTCAAGGATGCGGCAAGCGATGCACGCATGCAGGCGGTGTTTTTCGCCGGCAGCATTGAGCGCTGGCAGCTGATCGTGCCGGGGCTTGGCAATTTCACCGGCGCGTTCCAGATCGCCCAGCTCTCCTATGGCGGCACGCATGATGGCGAAGCGACGTTTTCTGTCGAGCTGCAGAGCGCGGGCAGCCTGGTCTTCGAGGCGGCGGCATGAACGGCGTGCGAGGTGAAACAGCAATCAGTATCGGGGGGCGTGAGATTTCGCTCTGTCTGACGCTCGGCGCGCTTGCGGAGATTGAAACGGCGTTTGGCTGTACATCGCTGGCAGAGCTTCAGGCCCGGCTTCGTACGCTTTCCGGCGGCGAATTGCAGACCGTGCTTGCCATTCTGATAGGTGCGGCAGGGCTCGGCGCTGACGAGGCGAGAGAGCTCAGCGCGAGAGCACCGGCAGGCCTCGCCGCCGGCGCAGTGGCGGATGCGTTTCATGCTGCCCTGGGCTGAGATGATGCGGTCTGCTGTGCTGATCGGCATTGGGCCGGACCAGTTCTGGCAGCTTTCGCTCACGGAATGGCTGTGGCTCTCAAGCCGCGGAGAGCCGGCACTCAACCGGCACGGATTCGAGGCGCTCGCAGCGCGCTTTCCAGACAAGAAAGAACTAGGCGATGGATGAATTCGAAAGAGGTCTTGAGCGGGCAGGCGACGCTGTCGCCGCGCTCGCCGACGGGCCTGGGCGCGACGCTGCAGCGAGCCTGGAGCGGGCCTTTGCCGAGGCGGGCTCAAGCATAGAATCGGCGCTCTCGCGCGCCGCCAGAAGCGGCGAGCTGGACTTCTCGCGCATGACCCAGTCGGTGCTCGCAGACCTCGCCCGTATCGCAGCTGAGGCCGCCTTGGCGCAGGCCGGACTGGGCGGTGCGCAAGTGGCAAATCTCAATGTGAACATCTCAGGCGGCGCAGCGGGCGGGGTGCCCGTTGGCACATCGAAGGAGATCGCAAAGGCGCTCGGCAGGGCCGCTGCCATGGGAGGGCGTTTCCTGTGAGCCTGTCGCAATTTCACGAAGTGCTGTTCCCGCTCGCGCTCGGACGCGGGGCATCCGGCGGTCCGGGCTGGAAAACGGAAGTCGTCGCGCTGGCAAGCGGCGGCGAGGTTCGCAATGCACGCTGGGCTGGCGCCAGACGCCGTTGGGATGTTGCGAGCGCCATCACGTCCGACGCGGCGCTTGCCGCGCTTGCCGACTTCTACGATGCGCGGCGGGGACGGCTTTACGGGTTCCGGTTTCGCGACCTGCTCGATCATTCCAGCGCGGCGTTCGGCAATCCGGTCAGCGCAAGCGACCAGGCAATCGGTATCGGCGATGGTACGCAGACGGACTTCCAGCTGAGCAAATCCTATGGCGGTGTACGGCGGGCCATCCTCAAGCCCGTGGTCGGAAGCGTCGCGGTCGCGCTGGGCGGTACAGCGCAGGCGGCCGGATGGAGTGTCGACGAGACAACCGGTGTGGTGAGTTTCGACGCCGCGCCTGCTTCCGGCGTCGCCGTAAGCGCAGGCTTTAAATTCGATTGCCCCGTCCGTTTCGATACGGACACGCTTGAGATCAGTATAGAGACGATTGGCGCGGGCCGAGCGGTCAGTGTGCCCCTCGTCGAGCTGGTCTGAGGGGGCGACATGCGGGAGATAGACGAGACATTTACATCAAGGCTCGCAGGCGGCGTGCTAACGAC
>NZ_JBARZC010000432.1:0-3556 GCF_049649345.1 Henriciella sp.
CTCTTTTTGGGACTTGCCGGGTACCGGTTGCGGCGGCGCGAACTGGAAACGGCGGTATCGCCCGGCTGACAGGTTTTCAGCTTTTGCGCAGCAGGACCCGGTCTGGCAGGGCGGTCACCGAATAGTGGAAGCCGCCGGGATGGATGTCGAACACCGCTTCGCCGCCAAACGTCTTCGGCACAATCCGTTTCAGGATCATGCTGCCAAAGCCGTTTCCCGGCTCACCGCCCGGCGCGCGCGGCTCAAGCAGCTCCTCGCGCCAGGCGAACTGCATGTTCGGCCCTTCCGTCCAGCCAAATGTGACGCGTCCGCCTGAAACGCCCAGCGCGCCATGTTTGACGGCATTGGTGCCAAGCTCATTGAGCAGGAGCGACATTGCAAAGGCCGCACGCGGGGAAATGTGAAAATCGCCAGTGTCCTGGATGCCGATCACGGGGTGGTCGGGCTCTGGCTCGAAGGTCTGCAGGGCCTTGACCGCCAGCTGCCTGAGGGACACCGATTTCCACTCATTGACGGCGAGCAGCGATTGGGTTTCGGCCAGCGTGTTGATTTTCTCGCGCAAGCGCCGGACAAATTCCTCGCGGTCCAGATTCGACTTGTCGAGCAGGCTGATCAGTGAGGAGACATGGGCGTACATATTGCCCATGCGGTGTTCGAGTTCACGGTTGATGACAGAGAGGTCGTCGACCTGGCGGGCTTTCGCCTCCGTCTCGATCACGGCCATCACACCGGCAGCGAGATCGCGCAGGATTTCCTTGTCGGTCTCGTCGAAGGTCTCGCGCGGCTTTGGATCGATCACGCAAAGCGTGCCGAGCGCATGGCCCTCTCGGGTGATCAGCGGCGCTCCGGCATAAAAGCGGATGAAAGGCTCGCCCGTCACCAGGGGATTGTCGGCAAACCGGGCATCCTTGCGTGCATCGGGCACGACCATCACGTCACTGGACCGGATCGCATGGTCGCAAAAGGCGACATCGCGGCTGGTTTCAGTGGAATTGATACCGTAGCAGGATTTGAACCACTGGCGGTCGGCATCGATCAGAGAGACCAGCGCAATCTCTGCTTCCAGAGCGTTTGCCGCCAGCCGCGTCAGCCGGTCAAATCTCGGATCAGCGTCGCTGTCCATCAGTTTGGTTTTCGATAGCGCCGCCAGTCGGGCTTTCTCGTCTTTCGCCAACGCGACTGTCCTCATCCCAACTCGCAATGCGAGTGCGATCCCACTTCCATTCCCAATAGCCGGATCGATAGTCTGTTCGTTTACAACTTTGAAGGGTGAACCGGCAACGGCGCAATAACATAAATCACGCGGGTTACTCCAGTGCGCGGATCCCGCCTTCGCCTGAAATCTCGAACAATTGCGCGCGATCCCCGAACGCCTCGAAGAGAAAACGCTCCGTGCCGGTCAGCCAGGCCCGGCCGCCAAGGTCGCAAAGTTCATCGAAAAGTGCCGCGCGCCGGTTGGCATCGAGATGGGCGGCGGCTTCATCGAGGAGCAGGATGGGCGAGGGGCCGTCTCCCCCCTGGCCGAGCGCCTTTGCCGAGGCGAGGATCAGCCCGATCAGCAGCGCCTTTTGCTGGCCGGTCGACGCGTCCCCGGCCGGCATGCCGGTCGGGCGATGGATAACGGCGAGGTCTGTACGATGCGGCCCAGCCAGCGTGCGACCGGCCGCCATGTCGCGGCGCCGGCCTGTGCGATACGCTTCCATGAGCGCCTCGAAAATGGCCTTGAAATCCTCGCCTTTTGCTGCGGCCTGTTCGGCCTCGCCGTCGAGCGAGAGATCGCCCTTTGGGAAGTAGCCTTCCGGCCGGGCATCGACGGCGGCCTGCAGGCTTTCCAGCACGTGTGCCCGGTTGATCGCGATCTCGGCGCCGGCTTCGGCCATGCGGGTCTCGATCGCGTCGGCCCAGGCTGGATCGACATGGCCGCGCTCGAGCAGCGCATTGCGCTCGCGCATGGCGCGCTCATAGCGGGCAGCGGCCGTGCCGTGGGAGGGGATGTGCGACATGACCTGACGGTCAAAGAAGCGGCGGCGCTCTGATGCCCCGCCGCGAAAGACGCCGTCCATGGCGGGGGTCAGCCAGACGATGCGGATCAGGTCTGCAAGGTCTGACGCCTGGCTCGGCGCGCCATCGATGCGGATGATGCGTTTGGATGTGTTGCCATCTGTCTCGAGCCCGACGCCGATTTTCTGGTCATCGACTGTGGCTGAGACGGTCCAGCCGGTTTCGGCGCCATGGCGGGTGAGATCGGCGAGGGTGGCGGAGCGCAGGCCACGTCCGGGGCCAAGCTGCGAGACGGCTTCGAGCAGATTGGTCTTGCCCGCCCCATTCGCGCCATAGAGGCAGACATGCCGTCCATCGAGATCGAGCGATGCTGTCTCGTAATTGCGGAAATTGGAGAGGCGGAGGCGCGTGAGGGCGGTCATCGCCCCCGCTTACACCCGAAGCGGCATCAGCACGTAGCGCGCGGCGAGATCGCCCGGATCGAGGATGAGGGCCGGGGAGGCGGGGTCATTCAGCATGAATTCGACGTCCTCGGCCTCGATCTGCGCGGTGACGTCGAGGAGGTATTTGGCGTTGAAGCCGATCTCCATCGCGTCATTGCTGTAATCGCACTCGATCTCTTCATGGCCCTGGCCGGTTTCTGCGGAGTTGACCGCGAGCGCGACCTTGCCTTCCGACAGCGACAGCTTGACCGAGCGTGAGCGCTCTGCCGAGACAGTCGAGACGCGGTCGACGGCGGCTTCGAAGGATTTATTGTCGATGACGAGGCGCTTGTCATTGCCCTTCGGGATGACGCGCTGATAGTCCGGGAAAGAGCCGTCGATCAGCTTCGAAGTGAGCACGGCGCGTCCGGCCTGGAAGACGATCTTGGTTTCCGACACGCCGATCGTGACATCGCCATCGACCGCATCGATCAGGCGGCGAACCTCGCCAATCGCCTTGCGCGGTACGATCACCCCGTCGAGGCCTTCAGAGCCTTTCGGGGCTGGGGCGTCGGCCAGCGCGAGGCGGTGGCCATCGGTGGCAACAGCGCGCAGCACTTTCTTGTCCTTGTCGCCATCTGCGACGTGCAGGTAGACGCCGTTGAGATAATAGCGCGTCTCCTCGGTCGAGATCGCAAAACGGGTCTTGTCGATGAGACGGCGCAGGTCTGCCGCGTCGACGTCAAACTTGGTCGCGCTGTCATCGCCCGTCATCGTCTGGAAGTCGGTTGCGGGCAGGGTTGGCAGTTCGAAATTGGCGCGGCCCGAGCGGATGGACAGGCGGCGGTTTTCCGGATTGAGCTCCATCTCGACATCGGCGCCAGCAGGCAGTTTGCGCACCACGTCGAACAGCGTGCCGGCCGGCGCGGTGATCGCGCCATCGCTGGAAATGGTCGCATCGGCGCTGTCGACGGCTTCGATATCGAGGTCTGTCGCCACGAGCGTGACTTCAGATCCCTTGGCCTCCATCAGGACGTTGGAGAGGATCGGGATCGTGTTGCGCCGCTCGACCACATTCTGCACATGTGAGAGCGCGTTCAGCAGATCACTTCTTTCAATCGTCAGCTTCATAG
>NZ_JBARZC010000433.1:0-2368 GCF_049649345.1 Henriciella sp.
CTTCTGGTCATCGCCGGGTTCACCGTCGCCGCGATGGCCGGCCTCTTCTTCTTCCAGTTCTTCCTGCACTTGCGCATAGGCGAGGACGGCGAAGAGGGCCGTGCCCCCCACCACGTTACCAAGAAGCGTCGGAAGCCACCTGAAAGCCGCCATGGGCAAAAGGCCGAACTGGCCATCGAAGACCACGAGGAACAGCTCCACCGATCCGACGATGACGTGGGTGAAGTCGCCAAGGGCGATCATGTAGATCATGATGGCGATCACCAGGACTTCCCCCCCTTCGGAGGTGGGCAGCATCCAGACGAGCGCCGCGATCAGAAATCCAGCCGGGAGCGCCTTGATAAAGGTCTCCCATGCGCCCCACTCGGCGACGTGAAAACTTATATCGAGCGTCGCTGCAGCAACATCCGGCTCCAGCGGTTTGCCAAAGGTCAGGAATGCCGCGGCAATTGCGGTCCCGACCATGTTGGCGAGAAACACCGTGCCCCAGAGCCTTGCGGTCCCGACCAGGGTTTTGCGGCAGGGATCTGCAAGCGTCGGCAGAACGGCTGTGACCGTGTTCTCGGTGAACAGCTGGAGACGCCCCAGGATGACCAGAAGGAAGCCCGCCGTATAGCCAAAGCTCTCGACAACCGGTCGCCATTCAGTGTCAGGCAAGCCGACGCGCAGCATAGCCTCCATGGCCAGCGAAATGGAAATGCCAATGCCGGCTGCAATGCCGGACCACCAGATCGAGGCCTGCGGACGCGACAGTTCCGAGCGGCCTTCCTGGCGTATGATCTCGTAGACCATGCGGGATTTGAGGCGGGTGAGCGCCGCAGCTTCAACGCGCTCGCTTTCCGTGATGTGCTCTTCTTCGGAATCATCAGGCGACTTGTCGACATTTTCGGACATGCCAGCACAAACGCCCCGCCAGGCACAATGTTCAGCCGATCGCTTCGGGATGCATCCCGGATAAGGACTGCCTTAATTTCTAGCGCTCTACATGTTTGTCTTGAATGTGAACTTATCGGCTCGCCAACACCACGGAGAAAGACATGAAGAAAGTCGCTGTCGTCTATGGAGGCTGGTCGTCCGAGCGCGAAGTGTCCGTGTCTTCAGGCGAACAGATGTTGAGGGCGGCGAAAGCGGCTGGCTATGACGCGATTGGCATCGATGCGACGCGCGATCTTGCACGGCAGATCGCTGACGCGGCGCCGGATGTCATTCTCAACGGCCTGCATGGGCCATGGGGTGAGGATGGCTGCGTGCAGGGGCTCTTCGAAATCCTCGACATTCCCTATAGCCATTCCGGCGTGACTGCATCTGCCATCGCCATGGACAAGCGCAAGTCGAAAGCTGTTTATGAGCAGGCGGGCCTCGATGTCGCCAAGGATGTTGCTGTCACCCGCGAAGATGCGGCCCGCGCCCATCCGCTTGAGCCGCCCTATGTCATCAAGCCCGTCAATGAAGGCTCCAGCTTCGGTGTGGTTTTCGTGCGCAAGGACAATAATGGCCCATCGCAATTCGTGCTGTCTGACGAGTGGAAGTATGGCGACAATCTCATGGCCGAGGAATATATTCCCGGCCGTGAGCTTACCGTCGCCGTCCTTGGGGACAGGCCGCTCGCTGTCACGGAAATCACAACGTTAAGGGAGTTTTACGACTTTGACGCAAAATATGCAGCAGGTGGATCGCGGCACGTCGTGCCCGCAGACGTTCCTGAGCGTGTGACAAGGCAGGCTCTGGACGCGGCGTTGAAGGCGCATCAGGCGCTTGGGTGTCGAGGTGTGACGCGGTCCGATTTTCGTTTTGACGAGGAAAAGGACCGGCTCGTGATACTGGAAACAAATACCCAGCCAGGCATGACCCCGACATCCCTTGTGCCCGAACAGGCCGCCTTCACCGGCATGACGTTCGAGCAGCTCGTTGCGTGGATGATCGAGGATGCCTCATGCCACAGGTAAGAGGACGCAGACCCCAGCAGGCTCAGCCTGCACGCGGCCGTCGGAAGGCGCCGCCACCGCCCGAGCCCGAATATCAGAGCGTTGATGCCTCATCGGTCATCTTCGGTCTGGTCATGGTGTTTGCCGTTATCGTGGCCGGTGCTGCGCTTATGGGCGGTTCGCTCTCGAAAATGGGAGGGCGCGTCACCGGCACGATGGATGGCGCCGCCTCTGCGCTTGGACTGTCAGTCTCTGATGTGCAGATCGTTGGCCTCGAAAGCGATCCGGCGCTCACCGGCATGATCGGCCGCCTTTCAGAGATCGAGAATGGCGACAACATGTTCCGCGCCGACCCTCATAAAATCCGCCGCCGCATTCTCGCGACGGGGCAGGTGGCCGATGCGCGTGTCTACCGCCTGTGGCCGAACCAGATCCGTATCCAT
>NZ_JBARZC010000434.1:0-2551 GCF_049649345.1 Henriciella sp.
CGATGACCGCGTGCTGGAACGCTACGAACTACTCTATGAGGCAGGCCTTGTGACCGAATGCGCGCGCGATGCCGGCCTGCCACCCCCGGACATCAAGCTCGGCGACCCGATGGCGTCAGATCACCGCCGTATCCTGGCCACGGCCATGGGGCGCCTGCGCGGCAAGATCCGCTATCGCCCTGTCGCCTTTGAACTGATGCCGGAGCGCTTCACCCTGTCGGCCTTGCAGGAAGCCTGCGAAGGCCTGCTCGGCCAGCGCCTGCACAAGCAGAATTTCCGCCGCGCGCTCGACCGGACCGATCTGGTCGAAGGCACAGGCGAGATGATGTCGCAGACCGGTGGCCGCCCGGCAGAGCTGTTCAGGTTCAGGCGCGAGAAGCTCAGGCGCAGCGCCGCGCTCGGCATTTCCACGCCATCGATCCGGCGCGACAGCTAGCGCAGGATTTTAAGCTCCGGCCGCGCAAGCTTCAGGAATAGCGGAAACAGAACGAAACCGCCCGCCAGCCCGCCAATATGAGCGATCCAGGCGAGCCTCATCCCGAACATCGCAACGAACAGATTACCCGCGACCGCGATGACAAGGTTGATGATCAGCCATGGCAGGGACATCCGGACCGCCCCGCGCAAGCCGCCCATGAGCCAGCCTGCCGCGGCAAAGAACCCGGAGAGCGCCGTCGAAGCACCAATCGCCGCCATGGTTTCGCGTGTGGCTATCGACCATCCAAGCTGCGCAATGGCGCCTGCGGCGGCGCAGGCGAAGAAGAAGCCGAGAAACAGGCCTGCCCCTTTCAGGCCCGGCCCAAGCGCTTTCGCAATCGCCGGCCCGAACGCAATCATCATGGCCATGTTCATGATCAGGTGGAACGCGTTCACATGCAGCAGCACGTGCAGGAAAATCGGCCCGATTTCGCCGAGCGGGCGCCCGATATAATTGATGTTTGGATCGTGGAGGATGGCGAAGGCGTACCAGAGCTGGTCACGAACGCTTTCGCTCGAAAAGAGGAACAGCGCGCTCACGGCAATAATCGCCGCTGAAAGCAGCAGCACAATGGGTGGAAATCCATTGAAGATAGGCTCGCGGGCCTGACGGTAGGGAGGCGGCATGTCTTGATCTGTCACCAGTCTGATATGGGCTGCGCCCGCGCCAATGAAAACCATAAGCGTCAGCGGGTTTCTTTTTGCCGCGACGTCATGAGTTGATTTCCAGCCGCGCCCGATCAGGATCGCGCCATGGCAAAAGCACGCGACATCACCTTCGACAGGCTCCGCCCACCCGCTCCGTGGATGGACGAGACCCATTCCATCTGGCGCAAATCCGTGCGCGGCTTCATCGACAAGGAACTTGTCCCCAATATCGAGGACTGGGAAACAGCAGGCGTCATCCCCCGCGACGTCTATCCCAAAGCCGCCGAAGCTGGCCTGATCGGCATGGGCTATCCGGAAGAATATGGCGGAGCCGGCACCGATTTCGACCGCTTCCACGGCACGGTGACCTCTGAGGAACTTGCCCGCATGGGCGCGGGCGGCGTGTCATCCGCCCTGATGATCCACGGCATCGGCCTGCCACCTGTCATGGTCGGCGGCAGCGAGGAGATGAAGCGCGAGATCGCGCCGCAGGTCCTCTCCGGCAAGAAGCAGATCAGCCTCGGCATTACCGAACCCGGCGGCGGCTCAGACGTCGCGAAGCTGAAGACCAGCGCCAAACCCTCCGGCAATGGCTGGGTCGTCAACGGCTCGAAGACCTACATCACAGGCGGCTGCACCTCGAAATGGCTGACCACGGCAGTCCGCACGGGCGGCGAAGGCATGGGCGGCATTTCGCTGATGCTGATCGACCTGGAAGCCGAAGGCGTCTCGCGCACGTCCTTGCCCAAAATGGGCTGGTGGGCCTCCGACACGGCAACCATCCATTTTGACGATGTCTTCGTGCCGCCGGAGAATTTGATCGGCGAAGTCGACCGGGGCTTTGTCAGCATCATGGCAAATTTCAATGGCGAGCGGCTCGGCATGGCGGCGCAGGCGACCGCTTATGCCCGCGTCTGCATCGAGGAAGCGGCTGCCTGGGCGCAGCAGCGCGAAACCTTCGGCAAACGCCTCGCCGACCACCAGGTCATCCGCCACAAGATTTCCTCCATGTGCCAGCGCGTCTGGGCAACGACAGCGATGCTCGACCAGCTCACCTGGCGCGTCCAGGGCGGGGAACAGCCGGTGGCCGAGCTTGCCATGCTGAAGGTGCAGGCGACCGAGACGATGGAATTCTGCGCCCGGGAGGCCATGCAGATCCTCGGCGGCGCCGGTTTCATCCGCGGCCACAGGGTCGAGCGCATCTACCGCGAAGTCCGCGTTATGGCCATCGGCGGCGGCTCTGAAGAGATCATGCGCGACCTCGCTGCCCGGCAGCTTGGTCTCTGACCGCTGATTTTTCGGAACAAGTCGTCGAATCCCGGCCTTCTTAGACAACCACCTTTCCGGAGACTGCGATGAAACCGATCTGGCTTGCGACTGCCGCTCTCATTTTGCTGACTGGCTGCAACAGTAATAACAATAATAC
>NZ_JBARZC010000435.1:0-3999 GCF_049649345.1 Henriciella sp.
ATACGCCCCAGACCGGTCACGCTCGGCCAGGGCAGGTCCCGCCGGTTCCGAAGGAGGGCGACAGCGTTGAGATTGACGGAGAGGTCGGTCATGGGCGGGGCGCATCGATAGGGTTGGTCTCTTGGCCGTGCATGTAGTCCCTCCAGCCCCCCTGCGCCAGAGCCCGCCCGATTTGCACCCAGCCCCGTTTTCGCTTTTCAACTTTAGGCATGCAGGCTAGGGTTCGTTTCGAGGGCGGAATGAGTGGGGCGGACGCACGTGGCGGAGAAAATCAGAAAGCAGGATTTGCATCGAGCAGAGGAACGCAAATCGAGTTTTACCCTGCTCTCAGCGTGGATAGGCCTGCTGTTCGTCATATTCTGCTTTGTTCTTTCGAAAGAAATTGAAAAGCCCGTAGGCGATGCTTCGGTCTCATTTGTATATGTAGTAGGCGGCATCGCGGGGATCCTCTGGATGATGCTGCCTTTCGTGAGGCTGTCCGCGATCTGGCCGATCCATTCTGACGCGCTGACGACACCCTATCGGGAAAGAAGCGATGAACAGAAGCGCGTCGTGAAACTCGGTTTCGTCGAATTCTTCTTTTATCTGCTCGGTAGTCTCTCGCTGCTCGGCCTGATCGCATATAGATCATCCGTGGCAGGCGGCGTCGGCCCGGTCGCCGTCCAGATCGCAGGGCCGGATGTCGATCTCGTCCATGTGGCGACTTTCCTTGCAGGCTTTGTTGCTGCATTCGCGCCGATTGTCTTGCTGTCGGTCCGGCACGCGAAACTTGAAGCGTACGTCCGGGAAATGGAAGGCAGTAATCCAGATATCCTTCGCGATGACGTCGTCAGCGAGTTCAGCTTTTGGACGACGTTCATCATTATCGCTGCACTCGTCGGTCTCGCTTGGGCTGCAGCAGGCAATATGTTCAGAATGGAGGACAATTTCGGGGTCTTCGTAACGTTTCTTGTTCTGCTTGCCTTTTTAACAATCATACTCGCGCCGCATGTATTGCGCGTGCTCAATGATTGGCGCGAACGGCAGTTCGAAAAGGTAGAGATCGCCGACCCGAAGCCAATGGGGCTGGCCCTCAACCGTCCGGGAATCCTGATGAGCCGGCTTGACTCAGTCCTGGTGCGATACGTCGCTCCGTTGTCGGGGGCGACACGGATGGGCGGCAATCTTATTCCGCCGCACGTTCTGGTACTGTTCGTTATCGTTCCGCTGAGTGCTCTTGGATACATGCTGTCTGCGCCGTGGGGGCTAATCCCGATTGCAGTCGCCATACTGATTGCCGCTTCGCTCGGCCGGCGCTGGGCGTGGGTAGAGGAAGACCGCGAAACCGCGTCGCGTATTCATTCCACGCGCGGGAAGGAGATTTCCATTGGCTTCGACAACGATCTCAAGGACGAGGCGCTGCTTGGCTACGCTTCGTTCTTCATTCTTGTGCCGCTGGCCCTACACCAGCTTCAAGGCTGGACGGAGTCGTTCCATTTCAATGCCGACTACTCAACGAACAATCCCTTCCTCGATTGGCTCCGGTTCTTTGGGGCGGAGCTCGCCAAGGCCGTGCCGTTCGTCGACTGGTGGGAAATCTACAACGTGGATATTGAAGCGCCGTACGATGCGGCGATGAGCAGCGATCCGCTGGCCAAGCATCTGACGTTTGCCGCGCGTGCCATGGTCGACCTTGTCATCATGGCGGCCCTGTTTCAGGCGATCA
Source organism: Henriciella sp. (assembly GCF_049649345.1). Taxonomy (GTDB): domain Bacteria; phylum Pseudomonadota; class Alphaproteobacteria; order Caulobacterales; family Hyphomonadaceae; genus Henriciella. Next base: position 1,706 of record NZ_JBARZC010000435.1, read on the forward strand.
GCCTTTGGCAGCGGTCGAGATCGCAGAACCGGCTCTACGATGGCGGCCAACTCGACACACTTGATCCGTTTACGGAAATCGGTTTCTTCGAGCGCGGTATGTGGCAGCCTAAAGGGCCAGACCACGCGGGCCGGTACGAACCGAAAAAGCGGTTTGTGAAGAGGGTGCGTGAACATATCCAACAACGCCGTGATCTTGGTCTTGATGGCTTGCCCTATAACCAGAAGCGGCTCAGCGAATTGCTACATCATCCGAATGAAGATGTTCGCTACGGTGCGCGCTGGATGATCGATGAATTCGAAGTGCTGGCCGGCACGGCTCAGGAGCAGCTCGACCAATTGTGCAGACGTCTCGGCGAGGAGCGGTTTGAGCGGGCGCTTAACTCAAACGATCGGGACGATGTATTTTACCTCCGTGAGCAGCGAGCACAGCTTGAGCGCATCCTGCTTGAGTTCGAACGTGAGCCCTGGATGTTTGCTGACAAGCAGGTCAGCGTGCTCGTCAAAATTCTGAAGACGGTCGAGAACGAGCCAGAATTCACATCGGCTGAGGTTACCGCTGTGACGCTCTTCAAAAAGCAATTGTCGGAGCTTTCTCTACTTGCCCTGTTCAATCTCGTGCTGGAGAAAGACCACAGACAATCGCCCAGAGGGCGGCCATATCATCTCGATCTGGTAGAGGCATTTGGCGCAAACAGCGATCTATTTGCTGGGCTGGCCCCGATGCGCGAAGATGTTTACGAGGCGATCGAGTTTCACGGCCTCTCTCCCAAGACGCCAGATGCTCGCAGAAAACAGATTGTCGACGTACTGAAATGGATGGGCCAGTCGGAAGCAAATGCGTTTGGCCCCCGAGGAGATCGGGCCCGGCCCTCTAGAGAACGGGCTGCAAGGGCCGCTCTGTGCGTAAGTCTTTTCGCGCACGGAATCTGACAACTTTCACAATTGTCCCTTTGCCTTCGTTCTCACGTCGCCCTTTAGTATGGCGATTGAACCCACCACAAGAGACCGTAAGACGTCTGAGGAACCGCCCCATGAGACTATCTGCCCCCCGCATCGCCCCGCTCAGTGATGATGAGATGGATGCTGAGACGAAGGCGACGTTGGAGGCCTCGTTTGGCGGGCGGCCGGTGTATAATATCTTCCGCACGCTCTATCGCGCGCCGAAGGCCTATAAGCGGTTCATGCTGTATGGCGGCTATATCCTCTCGGACGCGAATGACCTTGCCCCGCGTGAGCGCGAGCTTGTTATCCTGCGGGCGGGCTTCAACTGGAAATCGGGCTATGAATGGGCCCAGCATGTGCGCATCGGGCTCGACTGCGATCTGACCGAGGCCGAGATCGAGCGGATCAAGGCGGGGCCGGGGGCAGACGGCTGGAGCGAGGCGGATGCGGCGCTATTGCAGGCGACAGACGAGCTGACCTCGGACGCCTTCATCACCGATGAGACCTGGGCCCGGCTCGGCTTTCTCACCGAAAAGCAGAAGATGGACCTCGTCATGACGGTCGGCCAGTACACGCAGGTCTCGATGATGCTGAACAGTTTCGGCGTGCAGCTCGATGATGATCTGGAGCTTGATCCGGACCTGGAAAAGTGAGCTCGGCGTGGCGGGCTCACAGACTGATCCGCCGTTCAACCCCGATCGCCTCAAGGAAGGTCTCGTCGTGGCTGATGAGGAGGAGGGCGCCGGTCCAGTGTTTCAGGGCCGCTTCGAGCAGTTCCACACTGTCGAGGTCGAGATGGTTTGTCGGCTCGTCGAGGAGGAGGAGATCTGGCGGATCGCCCGCAAAGGCAGCAGCGAGGCCGGCGCGCAGGCGTTCTCCACCGGACAGGGTCGAGACGGGCTGGAGCGCGGCGTCGCCCCGGAAAGCGAAGCGGGCAAGATAGGCGCGGGCTTCGTGATCGTTGAGGCCGGGCGCGGCCTCGCGTAGGCTGTCGAGGATGGGGAGGTCGGCGTTCAGCAGGCTCACATGCTGGTCCAGCAGAGCGAGCCTTGGCGTGACGGTCGCGATGGTGCCGGAGGTGGGCGTCAGCGCGCCGGTTATGAGTTTGAGCAGCGTCGTCTTGCCCGAGCCGTTCGGGCCTGAAATGGCGACGCGCCCGGGCCCACGCATCTCGAAACTGAGCGGGCCGAAAAGGTGCCGCTCGCCGAGCTGCATCGACACGTCGTCCAGCTTCAGGACGGTGCGCGCGGCGGGCAGGTGTGAGGGCGGCAGGTCGATGTGGAGCGGGGTGACGATCTCCACCTGCGCCTCGGCGGCAGAGACCGCGGCTTCGGCATCGCTGCGTTGGCG
>NZ_JBARZC010000436.1:0-1895 GCF_049649345.1 Henriciella sp.
ATATCCCCGCCCATTGATCTGTCTTGGGGGGCAACGGCCGTGGCCGGCAGCGCCACAAAGTCGATCAGCCGCCGGAACAGGAGACGGCGGGCGCGCCCGATTTTTTGAGTATCAGCAATATCTGCGATCTCGGTCATGTCTTAACCAGAAGTCTTCGAAGACGTCGAAAACTGCCACAGAGAAGTTAACAGGCTGTGAGGGTAATATCCTTACTTGAAAGGGTTTTTACGCCGCCCCGGATGCACGAAAATCAGCAACATCGAGACGGCCAGCATGGAGATGGCAAGCGCGAAGAGCTGGCCGCCATCGGTCTCGCTCGTTCCCGGTGCCAGCGACACGGGCACTTCCCGCCCGAGGATGTCGGGCGAAAGGTGGGCTGCCAGTGCCCCTGCGAGAATGAAGAAGGACAGGACCGCCCCGAAGCGGCGTGTCGGTGGCAGCAACAGGAAGAAGCAGGCCACAAGCTCCAGAATTGCGACGATCACCCGGCCTGTCGGCTCCAGCCACGCCATGCCCGTATTCACCGCCATGGTCTGGAAAATGATGTTCTCACCGGGCAGGTCGAACAGTTTGACCGATCCTTCAGGCGGATCCGGGAGCGGATGGATGGTGGCCTGCAGGAACATGAAAATCAGAAAGAGGGCGAGCAGCCAGCTCGCAAGAAGCCGCATTCCACGCATGTCGGTTGTCCCTCTCACCGCAACAGGCTGAAACAATAACGCCTGTCTGCGAGAACACAATCGCGCGTTAACCAGCTCCAGGCCGCTCTGCGACAAGATTGTCACGCCGGGTCAGACATTTTTGCTTTTCTCGGGGCGCGCGGCCTATACAGTCGCAGGGTTTGGGCCAAGGCAGACGAGGCTGGTTGATGAGCGATGATACCGATCTGGAAGGGATGGAGGACGACCGGACCGTTCAGATCAAATCACCCGTCAGCGGCATAGACAGCGCAACCGGCGCTGGCGCCTCCATCGAATTCACGGCCAGAAGCCTGTTTGCCAGGCGCACACACCGCAAGGTCCGCTCAGAGCTTCCCGCCTATCTGATGATCCAGTGCAGCTGGTTCATGGCGTTCGGCCTGCAGCTGGTCCTGTTCCCCTATCTCATCACCAACCGGCTTGGCCTTGATGGCACCGAGCTCGGCCTCGCCAATATGGCGCTGTCCGGCCCGTCTGTGATCTTCCTGCTACTGGGCGGTGTCGTGGCGGAGCGGGCGTCGGGCAAGTCCCTGCTCTTCGTGCTGCATCTCATGGCCGCCCTGCCCGCCCTCGCGCTCGCCTGGGTGCTGGCGACGGGAAATCTGATGTATGGCTATATGATCATCTATGGCCTCGCCATGGGCACGGTCGGCGCCTTCATGATGCCAGCGCGCGACTCGATCATCAATGAAGTGGTCGAGCGCCGCTCGCGCGTTGGATCGGACGTTACCCTGCAGCAGGGCGTCGCCTTCGCAACGATCGCGCAGTTCGCCGCCCAGATCGCAGGCCTGATTCTCGGCGGCTATGCCGACAAGCTGACGCGCATGCCAGACTGGCTCGGCGGCTTTTCCGTCGGCCCGGTGCCGAGCTCGGAGCTTCTCCTCTTCCAGGGACTGATCGTTGCAATCGGGGCCGGCTTTGCGGTCTTCCTTGCGCATGGCAGGCGTGTGAAAACCGGCCGGTCAGGCCTCGGCGCGGCGTTTGGTGATATTCGCGAAGGCTTTCACGTCGTGCTTGCAGACGGCAAGCTCTGGGGCATGACAGTGCTGATGTTCGGCGTCGGCATCTTCGTCATCGGCTCCTTCCTCGTCGTCCTGCCGATCATCAACCGCGACCTTTACGGCCTCTCCTCGGATGGCATCCGCGATATGTTCGTCACCTTCTGGATGGGCGCCTTTGTCTCTTCCGTCAGCCTGT
>NZ_JBARZC010000437.1:0-3151 GCF_049649345.1 Henriciella sp.
GTCAGGAACAGGGCGAGGTAAAGCTCTCCCGTCGTCAGGGCGACGAGCAGGACAGGCACGACCAGCGCGACGAGAATGGCCGGCGCCCAGAGATACCAGCGCAGGTCACGGTCCCCGAGCTTGTCGGAAATCCAGCCGCCAAAGAAGGAGCCGGTGCCGCCGCCAAGCCCTGAGGTCAGCGCCATCCAGGCGCCGATCGTTGTCAGGCTGATATCGAAATTGCGCAGGAAATAGGACGGGAACCAGTTGCCGACGCCATAGATGATGAAGGCCTGCAGGCTCGCGCCGAGGGCGATGAAGCGGAAGGACGGGCGGGTCCAGAGGTGGCGTACGACCTGCGTCAGCGGCGGTGCCGGATCGGCGCCATCCTTTGCCCCTTCCGACCAGCCGCGCGCCGGTTCGCGCACGGTGAGCCGCACGATGATAGCCAGCAGGACGCCTGGCAGGCCGACAATGAAGAAGGCGATCCGCCAGCTGAACGTGTCGGCGATCCAGCCGCCGAGCGCGAAGCCGATCAGGATACCGATATAGATACCGATCGAATAGATGGACAGCGCCGAGGCGCGCATCTTCTTGCTGAAAATGTCGGAAATCATCGAATGGGCCGGCGGGCTACCACCTGCTTCGCCGACGCCGACACCGATCCGCGCCAGTAGGAGATGAGCATAATTCCCAGCAAGGCCGCTGAGCGCGGTCATCAGGCTCCAGACGGTCAGCGCAATCGAGATAATGTCCCGGCGCACGCCCTTGTCGGCCCATCGCGCGATCGGCAGGCCGCAGATCACATAGAACAGCGCAAAGGCAAAGCCGGTCAGCAGGCCAAGCTGGGAGTCCGAGAGATTGAGCTCTGCCTTGATCGGCTCCTGCAGGATGACAAGCAGCTGTCTGTCGACGAAATTGAAGACGTAAACGATGGTGAGAATGGCCAGCACATAATAGCGGTAAAGGCTGCTGGAATAGGGCGAGGCCGCCCGTTCGGAGGCCGGCTCGATTGACGCGGTATCAGGGTCGCTCATGTGGTCTTTCTGCTTCTGGGTCCCGCCGGATCGCACGAAGGCGAGACGTTGAGCAGCAGACGCCATCACATGGCCAGCAGGCCGCCGCCCGCATGGTCCCGGTCCAGATGAGGCTGCCCGTTAAAAGGCCGCTCCCCTCTGAACTCTGTGCTGTCTGGCGCCTCTGATCCTGTCTCTTTTCGCTGACCGGAGAACATTTGTTTCCTCTGATGGAAATATTCTCTTATAAGTGAGGGAAGTCAATCACTTCCTTGGCCGCGCGGCTAGATAGGATTTTTAAGGCTGAGGGACTAGATATGCCGATTGAGGAACACGCAGCGGAGACGGGAATGGCGAGACGACCCAAGCGGCAGGCCGAGCGGCGGCGCGATTCCATGGCACTCATACTCGACTGCGCCGAGGCCGAGTTTGCCAAGCGCGGCTATGACGGTACGACGCTCGCCGCCGTCGCCAAGGAGGCTGGCGTCGATACCGCGCTGATGCGCTATTATTTCGTCAACAAGCGCCGCCTGTTCGTGGCCGTGGTCAAACGCCGGTCCGAACCGTCAAACCGGCTGCGCCAGGAGGCGATGGCCGCCTACCGCGAAAAAGCCGGCGACAACATGACCCTCGAAGGCATCATCGATGCGTTCACCCGCCCGGCCTTCGAGCTTGGCTTCAATGATGAGGGCTGGCGCAATTATGCGGCGATCATCACATTCGTGGCCGGCTCCCGCGGCTGGCTGCGCAAGCTGATGACGGCCATGTTCGACCATGTCTCGCGCGAACTCATCGCCGACATGAAGACGATCATGCCGCATGCCACCGAGGCGGACCTCTACTGGGCCTATCATTTCATGACTGCCGCCTATGTCTCCTCCATCGGCACGACCGAGCGGATCGATGTCCTTTCGGGTGGGACGATCTCGTCCAGTGATTTTGCTGCGCTTGCTCGCCGCATCCCGATCTTCGTCGCCGCCGGCATCCGCGCCATGATCGACGATGCCGAACGCATCGACGCCCTGCCATTCGAGCCCATGCCCGCCGGATCCCTGTCGGACGAACTGGTCTACGATGAAGACCTCGACGACTTCGACTGAACTTGGTGTGGAAGTGTGTACGGCGTCACCGAGCGCACCGACTGGCGGCCGGCATTTCTGATGCCGCCTTGTCGGCTCCCGGGGCCTATTGCGCGGTGATGGTGACGGCCTTCCCGCTATAGGTCACGACGGCATCCGGCTCTTCTGCAAGCGCCGCGGCCGCGCCCTCATCCTCGATGAACACGACCCGAAACTCGCGGGTTTCGCCAGCGCGATAGTTTCCCTCAATGGCACCGATGGTTACCGTCCTCGTCGTGTCGTCATAGGTGATCGGGAGGCGGCTCCACGCGCCGCTTTCATAGTCATAGCTTAACCCGTCATCCTCATAGAGGCTGAACGCCCCGTCCGCGCCGGCGTAGACCAGCAGCGTGACAGGTCCGTCGGGGTTTTCGCCGGTGTGCTGGATGTCCGGTCCGGTCGGGATGACCGCGCCGGCACGCACGAAAAGCGGCATGTCGCCAAGCGGCGCGGGAACATCGACCCAGGCCCCGCCGGCCCGGCGCTCGCCGGTATGGAAATCGTACCAGTCCGTACCAGCCGGCAAGTAGAGCCTGCGCTCACGCGCGCCGAACTCATGCACGGGGCTGACCAGGAAAGACGGCCCGAACATGTACTGGTCATTGATGTCCCAGACCTCGCGATCGGCTTCGAAATCCATCACCAGACCGCGCATGATCGTGCCGTCGCGGTGATAGGTGTCGCCGGCCAGCGCGTAGATATAAGGCATGAGCCGGTAGCGAAGCCGGTCATACTTCACCATGCTCTCATAGACCTCAGAGCCCTCCGGCGCGATATTGAAGATCTCCCGGAACGGATACTCACCATGCGAGCGGAAGATGGGCGAGAAGGCACCGAACTGAAACCAGCGCAGGTTCAGTTCACGCCACTCAGCCACATGGTCCGGATCCTCATTCGTATAGCGCGCCTCGACCGCAAAGCCGCCAATATCGTGGGTCCAGTTGGGCAGGCCCGACATGGCAATGTTCACGCCCGCCGAAATCTGCTCGCGCAAATCATCCCAGCGCGCCACCACATCGCCTGACCATGAGGCAGAGC
>NZ_JBARZC010000438.1:0-4490 GCF_049649345.1 Henriciella sp.
CCGCGCGGGCAATGAGGTCGATACGGCGCCCGGGCTTCTGGCGGATCTGACGCTGGCCTGGACGCCGACGGCTGCATTCGAGGCCAGCCTGTCGGCTGAACATGTTGGCGAGTACTCTACCGATCCGGCCAATGAGCGGACCTATCCGGGCCACACGGTGACCCATGCGAGGGCGTCCTACGCTTTTGACGAGACGCTCGAGGCCTTCGTCATCGTTCGTAACCTGTTCGATCTCAACTATGCCGACCGTGCGGACTTCGCATTTGGAAACAATCGATATTTTCCCAGCGAGCCGCTGAATGCGACCTTCGGCATACGAAAGCGGTTCAATTAGCGCGACGTGAAGCTTCGGAACTGCGAAGGAGTGCGCTAGACCTCCATTAAAACAGGAGGATGCCATGAAGCTTTACCACAGCCCGAAAGCCCCGAACCCCGAGCGCGTCACACAATTTCTGAGCGCCAAGGGCCGTCTCGGCGATGTCGAGATCGAGGAAATCTCGATCATGAAGCAGGAACACAAGACGGATGACTACAGGAAGGTCTCGCCGTTCTCACAGGTGCCAGCGCTTATACTCGACGACGGCACGCAGCTCACCGAGAGCCGTGCGATCTGCACCTATTTCGAAGGCATCTTTCCCGAGCCGAACCTGATGGGCGCTGATCCAAAGGAAAAGGCGCTGATCGAGATGTGGGACCGGCGGGTCGAGCTGATGCTCTTTATCCAGTTCGCGACCTGGTTTCGCAATGCGCATCCGGCCATGGCGCCGCTCGAAAACCCGCAAGTGCCGGAAGCCGGCGCCAAGGCCGAGAAGGGTGCGAAGGCAATGGCCAAGCGCATTAATGCTCACCTCGCCGACAATGACTTTCTTGCAGCAGGCCGGTTCTCCATTGCGGATATCACGCTCAATTGTTTCTGCGGTTTTGCCGGTGTCATGCAGTGGAAGCCGCACGAGGAGTTCGAGAATATTGGCAAATGGCGGGAGCAGGCAAAGGCGGAAATCGGCTAAGGGCCCGACCATCGTCGTAGGCCGGTTGGGCCTATTCGGCTGCTACGCTTTCGCGCTGACCGTCGACCCAGGCCTGAATATCTTCCAGAGCCCGCCTCGCCTGAACACCCTTCTTCGCGCGGCCCTTGGCCTTGCCGCGAATGCGCTTGCCTTCTTCATCCTTCGTCGGGACAGTTCCCGGTTCGGGATCGGGAAATAGGCCGAAATTGATGTTCATCGGCTGGAAGCTCTGCTTGCCTTCAAGGTGCCCGCCCGTGATGTGGCCAATGAGGGCACCGAGCGCTGTGGTGGCAGGCGGTGGTGCAAGCTCAAGTCCGAGGCGTTCGGCCGCCGCAAACCGCCCGGCTAGCAGCCCCATCGCCGCGCTCTCGACATAGCCTTCGACGCCTGTCACCTGCCCAGCGAACCGTAGGCGCGGCATCGATTTCATGCGCAGCTGATTGTCGAGCAGCTTGGGTGAATTCAGGAAGGTGTTGCGGTGGATGCCGCCAAGGCGCGCGAATTGCGCGTTCTCGAGGCCAGGGATCATCCTGAAAATCTCGGCCTGCGCGCCGTATTTAAGCTTGGTCTGGAAGCCGACCATGTTCCAGAGAGACCCAAGCGCATTGTCCTGTCTGAGCTGCACCACGGCGTATGATTTCACATCCGGATCGTGCGGATTGGTCAGGCCGACCGGTTTCATCGGCCCGAAGCGCAGCGTCTCGCGCCCACGCTCCGCCATCACCTCGATCGGCAGGCAACCCTCGAAATAGGGCGTGTCCTTTTCCCAGTCCTTGAACTCGGTCTTCTCGCCCGCGATCAGCGCATCGATGAAGGCATTGTACTGATCCTCATCCATGGCGCAGTTGATATAAGCCGCCGTGTCACCGCCTGGCCCCGGCTTGTCATACCGGCTCTGTTTCCAGGCTTTGTCCATGTCGATTGAGTCGAAATAGACGATCGGCGCAATGGCGTCGAAGAAGGCAAGATCTTCCTCGCCCGTATGCGCGCGGATCGCTTCGGCGAGCTTGATGGAGGTGAGCGGGCCGGTGGCGAGGATGACGCTGTCCCAGTCTTCGGGCGGGATACCGTCGATCTCCTCGCGGACAATTGTGACCAGAGGATGGGCTTTCAGCGTCGCCGTTACATCCTCGGAAAAGCCCTCGCGGTCGACTGCCAGCGCACTGCCGGCCGGAACCTGGTGTTCACCGCCCTTGGTGATGATCAGGCCGTTCGCGCGGCGCATTTCCTCATGCAGCACACCGACCGCATTCGACGTGTGGTCGTCCGAGCGGAAGGAATTGGAGCAGACAAGCTCTGCCAGTTTGTCTGTTTGGTGGGCTTCGGTGCCGCGCACGCCGCGCATTTCGTGGATAATCACAGGCACGCCCATATTTGCGGCCTGCCATGCGGCTTCGGAGCCGGCCATGCCGCCCCCGATGATGTGGATCGGTTTGATGCTCATGACCTGCGATGTGGAGCGCCGGGCCGAAACGGTCAACCCATCTAGAGCTTGCAGATGAGTCCGCGGTCGGGGCTGACCTCGCCGTCAACGCTCGCCTGCCAGGCCGCGTCGATCGCTTCCTTGCCGGTTACCACCTCTGGCGTGACGAATTTCCGCGAGACCGGGTAGAAGGACACCATCGCCTCCTGCGTCATCGCGGCGAGCTTGTCCGGACCAAGCGATTTTGCGCGCTCGGCGGCATAAGTCGGCACGAAAAAGAATTCGGGCTCCGGGCCGGGGAGGTCTGCTGGTGGGGTTCGATCGGCTTCCCAGTCGGTCATGCCGATGATCATGCTGCGCGTGAGCGCCTTGCCGCAGGCGGTGTGGATCGCCGCTGTCAGGGTAGGGCGCCCGGCAAAGTCGACATAGGCGGCAGGCGCGCCGGGTGACAGACTGGTCGCCTCGTCATACGTCGCCACTTCCGAATAGAGCCCCGACTTTTCCACGAACGCCACATTGCCTGGCGATGTGAGACCGATCGTCTTTACGCCGGCCCGGTGCAGGCCGTGCGCGGTGGCGAGCGCTGTCTTGGAGGATGCACTGGAGATTATCACCGTCTCGGGCGGTTCGTCGGCATTCATCAAACTGTCGACGATCATCCAGCCGGTCATATAGAGCGGGCGAAACAGCATCTGCTCGGGCTCGCGGTCTGCGACGTAGACCGGATCGGTGTCGGTAAAGAGGTAGGCATTGTAGATCGGCGCAAGCTCCTGGCGATGCGCTGCTCCGTCGGAGAAGCCTGTCTTGCTCACGCGCACTGGCTGCACGATCAGGTCGCTCGAGACCGGAAAATAGCCATAGACGCGCCGGCCGGGCTCTATGCGCTCGGCGTTGGAGGCTGCCACAGTGGCAAATCCCCAGACCGGGACGCGGCCATAGGCAGGGTCTTCGGCCGGAAAGAAGTTCCAGTAATTCATCGGCGGGCCGCCGAACGTGGCATAGGTCACGTTATTGGCCGTGAGCGCGAAGGCATCGGGCTTGAGACGAGCCTCACCCTCAGCCAGACCACGATCGGTTGTGACCCATTTCGTGTCGCGGATATTGTCGCGCGAAATCCAATGTTCTTCTGCCATGCCGTTTCCTCACCCCTTCTCTTTTTGACAGCCTAGTGGATGCCCGGCGCCATGCCTAGCGAAAGCACTTGGCGGGATGTACTGGACGGGCAGTTTCGCTATGGGGCTTTCATGACATCCGACGATGATCCGAACCCGCGTTCACATGTGACACTCGATCCAGAGGACTGGGAAGGGTTCCGCGCGCGCGCTCACGCCATGGTCGACAAGGCTGTCGACAAGATGGAGGCCGCGACGCAAGGCAGGGTCTGGACGCCTGTGCCGGACACGCTGAAACAGGTCTTGTCCCGCCCGCTTCCTGGCGGCGGTCAAGGGCCGGACGAGACCGATTCGGCGCTGGAGGCGCTGCTTCCGTATTCTGTCGGCAACACCCATCCGCGCTTCTTTGGCTGGGTCCACGGCTCCGGGACGCCGAGCGGGTTGATCCCCGAAATTGCCGCCGCTGCAATGAATGTGAATGCCGGCGGGCGTGATCACGCGGCCATCTATGTCGAGCGCCAGCTGATCGCCTGGGTGCGAGACCTGTTCGGCTTTCCGGAGAGCGCGAGCGGGCTTGCCGTTTCCGGTACAAGTATGGCGACCATCATTGCCCTCAAGGTAGCGCGCGACCGGGCGAGTCGGTTTGCCATGCGGACCGGGGGCGCAGCAGGCAACAAGCTTGTCGGCTATACGTCTGCCGAAGCCCATAGCTGCAATGCGAGAGCTTTCGACATGATTGGGCTAGGATCTGACGCGCTTCGGAAAATATCCGTCAATGCCGACTTCCGTCTGGACGTGCGGGCGCTCGAGGCCGCCATCAAAGAAGACCGCACCAAGGGCTATCATCCCTTTCTCGTCATCGCCACCGCCGGAACGGTAAATACCGGGTCCATCGATAACCTGTCCGCCGCCGCGCAGGTGGCCCGGAAAAATGACCTCTGGTTTCAC
>NZ_JBARZC010000439.1:0-6280 GCF_049649345.1 Henriciella sp.
GGTCTCGAAGTCGACTGAAATCGCACCGAGATTGAAGTTGAACGGGCCGTCAAAATCAGACTGCAGGCGAATTTCGTGCGTTGTCTGCTCCGAATAGGCGCCTGAAATGTCGGCAGCGACCGGGAAGTTGAACGCACCGAGCTGTGGATCCTGCACAACGCCGCCCGGGAAGAGCAGCCCATAGAGCGGCGCGAGGGCCGGATCGACCAGGCCAATGAACGGGCCGACCGTCGTGTTGAACGGCACGTCAGCGGCATATTCGTTATAGTCTTCCTGAGAGATGACCTCGTTTTCGTTATAGCTGCCGAGATAGGTCAGCAGCAGGCTATCGGTGAGATCAAATTCGGCCTTCCAGGTGAACAGGTCCTGTGAACCTTCATAAGTGGGGTCGAAATAGCTTTCGGTCGTGCGCAGGCCGGGGCTGATGCCGCTCGTATTTGCGTCAAGGCCCGTTGCATTGCCTGTCAGCGGATCGATACCGCCGACCGTACCGGAGATAAAGCCGTACTGGCCGCCGAGCGTACCGGCCGTATTGACGCCGCCGAGCGAAGCGGGATCGGACAGACGCGCTTCCACACAGCCTTGCGAGGTGATCAGCTGATCAAAGGCCGTGATCGGGATGCCAGCATAGGACGTCTTGATCGGATCCTTGGCACAGAACTGCTTGCCGGACCGGATGCGATTGTCGTCTTCCTCGAAGTGCTCATAGCTGAGGAAGGTGCGGAGCCGGTCTGTCGGCTCCCAGGCGAAAGAGGCGCGGATCGAATAGAGGTCGCGGTCATCGACGTCATTGCCAGTGGTGATGTTGTCCACATAGCCGTCGCGCTGCAGCAGCGATCCGGCGAGGCGGAAGGCTGCCTGATCCCCCAGTGGCACGTTGATCATGCCCTTGGCCTTGATCGTATTGTAATTGCCATAGGTGAGTTTCGCGTCGGCCTGGAACTCCTCGAGAACAGGCTTTGCGGTAATCAGGTTGAACACACCGCCGGTTGCGTTCCGGCCGTAGAGCGTGCCTTGCGGACCGCGCAGGACCTCGACCCGTTCCACATCGTAGAATTCGGCTTCGAACAGAGCGTTCGAGGTTAGCGGCACGTCGTTCTGGTGAACACCCACGCCGGCGTCAGCGGAGGTTGAGACGGCGTCAACACCGATCCCGCGGATCCGGAAGTTGTAGCCCGTAAAGTTGCCCTTGGTGAAGTTCACGTTCGGGATCGATTTCACGAGGTCGGGACCACCAGCCAGTTGCAGCTTGTCGAGCGCTTCTTCGTCGAAGGCCGAAACCGCGATCGGAACATCCTGGATCGACTCTTCGGTTTTCTGGGTCGTGACCAGAACCGTGCCGAGTTTGCGCTGGGCATCCTCGGCTTCTTGAGCCACCGCCGTCGGGACGCTCCAGCTAAGAGCGATTGCCGACACCCCGGCGAGCATCAGATACTTTTCACCTATTTTCGGAATCATTTCATCTCCTCCCATGTCGAGCTTTGTTTGTTTTTGCTCGACTTTTAACGTTTCCTCACGGGCTTCCCGCGTTGTCCGGGAATGCCTCACCTGTTATCACAGCGACAGCCGCGACACTTTGTCAACTGCTTCCTTCGATGCTTTTGAGTTGTTGGGTTAACGTGATTTTTGGGTGACATGAAGCTGACCCTACGGAAGGTTTCGCTTGGTCACCGGCAGGACCTTTGATACTGGCCCCACTATGAATAAACCCACCTCAGCGCTTGTCTTGTTCTCCGGCGGGCAGGATTCCACGACGTGTCTGGCCTCCGCGCTGAAACGTTTCCTGCACGTGGAAACGATCGGCTTCGATTATGGCCAGCGCCACAAGGTCGAGCTCAAATGCCGGGACAAAGTGCTTGCCTCGATCCGCTCGAAATTTCCCCAATGGGCCGACCGGCTGGGTGATGATCATCTTATCCAGCTCGGCGCGCTCGGAGAGATCAGCGACACGGCGCTCACCCGCGACGAGGACATCACCACCGGAAAGGATGGCCTGCCGTCGACCTTCGTGCCCGGCCGCAATCTCATCTTCCTGACCATGGCCGCCGCCCTCGGATGGCGCCGCGGCATCAGCGTCATTATCGGCGGCATGTGCGAGACCGACTATTCCGGCTATCCCGACTGCCGCCGCGAGACGATCGACGCCCAGCAAAAAGCCCTCGGCCTCGGCATGGACAAGTCGATCACCATCGAGACGCCGCTCATGTGGCTCGACAAGGCAGAGACCTGGCAGCTCGCCATGGATCTTGGCGGACAGACCCTGGTCGACATCATCAAGGAAGACACCCACACCTGTTACAAGGGTGAACGGATGCGCCGGCATGAATGGGGCTATGGCTGCGCCGAATGCCCGGCCTGCGAGCTGCGCGCCGCCGGCTATCGCAAGTGGCAGGAGCGCTTCCAGTGAAGACCTATTCGGTCAAGGAAGCCTATGTGACACTGCAGGGGGAGGGCGCGCAGACAGGCCGCGCGGCCGTTTTCCTACGCTTTGCCGGTTGCAATCTCTGGAGCGGTCTCGAGCGCGACCGCGATGCAGCCGTCTGCAAGTTCTGCGACACTGAATTTGTCGGCACGGACGGGGTGAATGGCGGCAAGTTTCGCGGGCCCGGCGCGCTGGTTTCCCACATCACTTCACTCTGGGAGCAGGATGGACGGACGTCCGATCAGGCAGCTTATGTCGTCTGCACGGGCGGTGAGCCGCTCCTGCAGCTCGACGCGCCACTGATCGAGGCCCTGCACGGCGCGGGCTTCGAGGTTGGCGTCGAGACCAATGGTACGGTCAAAGCACCGGAAGGCCTCGACTGGATCTGCGTCTCGCCCAAGGCGAACGCCGCGCTGGTCCAGACACAAGGTGACGAGCTCAAACTCGTCTATCCGCAGGTCGAAGCCGAGGCCCAGCCGGAGCGCTTTGCTGCACTGCAGTTCAGACACTTCTTCCTGCAGCCCAAAGATGATAACAGGCAGCCTGAAAACATTGCCGCAGCAGCGGCTTACTGCATGAAGTATCCGAAATGGCGACTGAGCTTACAAACCCACAAACTGATCGGGCTGCCCTGAGCCCGACAGGCGAAGTGTTCGAAATCTCCAAGGCGGTGACCTTCGAGGCGGCCCATTTCATGGGCGGCAAGCCCGAAGGCCATCCCTATCGCAATCTGCATGGCCATAGCTTCCGTCTCGAGGCGACGGTGCGCGGCCGGGTGAAGCCGGGCGAGGAATGGGTTGAGGATTTCAGCCATGTGACCGCAGAGCTGAACCGCGTCGCGGGCCTGCTCGACCATAAGCTTCTGAACGAGATTGACGGGCTGTCGGTCCCGACCCTGGAGCGGATCTGTCTCTGGGTCGCCAATGAATTGAAAACGGCCCTGCCGGGACTGTCGAAAGTCGCCCTGGCAAGGCCGTCACTCAATGAAAATTGCGTTCTGAAGATCGGCGCTTAGTCGGACACGTCCTCAGCCAGGCGTTTCGCGAAATTGCGGGAGGCCCGGTTGGCATCGCCCCAGACGCTGGACGCGATGACATTCTGGATGTTCGTCTCGTACCAGTCATATTCGACATCGCCGATCACCTGGCCGGATGCATCAACGGCGACGCCCTTGAGCGTCATGCCGCCAATCGATTTGGAGCGGATCGCGTCAAGGCCGGGCTGATCGCTCATCTGCTGCATGGTCGGCCGGTTCGGCTTTGCATCCAGGATCGTCACCGAGACGGTCGCAGGATCGACTCCCGCCTTGTTGAACGCATGCTCGAGGTCCTTGCGAACATCGTTGGAAAGCTTCTCGCCCTCGCGCGTGCCGTAATCCTCGGCCAGCTTTTCCTGAAACTCGGTCGAATAGCCGATATTGATTTCAGCGGCGTGGGCCATCGGGACAAGCGCAGCGGTTGCGGCGGCAATAAAAAGGGTCTTCATGACAGTCCTCCTATAACAGGATTGTATCACTACAAACGCGCGGCGGGAAAGATGAGTTGCAGTCGCTCGCAGCCATGTGGTGAAGGCTGGGCCTAGTCCTCTTCCTGCTTTTTCTTGTCTTTGTCGCCATCAGGGGTCACCGCATTCACGGCGCCTTCAGCGACATCGCCTGTCACGTTTACTGCGCCTTCGACGACATCTCCGGCAACGCCAACAGCGGTGCCGACGATACAGCCGCCGAGCGCGAGCGGAGCAACGAGGATCAGGAAAAGGGATTTATACCGGGCCATGCAATTGAGGCTCGCATGGCCCGGTTAATCTGGCAATAACAGGGTTACACCGTGTCGACGAAGACGATTTCTGCGTCCTTCAGCCCTTTGAATGTAAGCGTTTCGGCGCCTGTGACAGCTGCGCCATCACGGGCGTTCAGTACCTCTCCATTCAGGTCCACGCTGCCGTCTGCGAGTACGAAATAGCCATAGCGGCCGGCCGGAACGGTATATTCCAGCGTCTCGCCTTCTTTCAGCGTCGCGCCGAGGATCTTCGCGTCCTGGCGGATCCGCAGGGCATCGTCCTCGCCATGGCCGCTGGCAAGCACGGCCCATTGGCCCGACCGGTCGCCTTTCGGGAATTGCCGGGCGCCCCAGTCTGGATTGCCGCCGGCTTCGGCCGGTTCGATCCATATCTGGAACAGGGTGGTCGAGTCGGTCTCGGCGTTCCATTCAGAATGCTGGACGCCGCGGCCGGCGCTCATCACCTGCACGTCGCCCGCCTCGGTGCGGCCCTTATTGCCCATCGAATCCTCGTGGGTGATCGCGCCTTCGCGGACATAGGTGATGATCTCCATGTCGCGGTGACCATGCGGGGGAAAGCCCGTCTGCGCGCGGATACGGTCATCATTCCAGACGCGCAGCTTGCCATGGCCCATACGTTTGGGGTCGTAATAGTGCGAGAAGGAGAAGTGGTAATGGGCGTCCAGCCATTCATTCTGGAAGGTGCCCAGCTTATCAAAGCGGCGGATATCAATCATGTGTGGCTCCTTTTCTGATTTCCCGAAATATACTGCTTGAGCCGGTGACGATTAGGAGCAGGACCGGAATAAGTGTTTTCCACTCTCAACACATAATAAAAGAGACCTCAGGACAAGGTCGACCGCCTGAGCTGTATCGCTTTCCAAATATTCATGTTATCTGTTTTTAGGTGGGGGGGAAGTCATTCGGTAATTGCAGGCCAACAATACTAATAATAGTAGCTTGTTTCCTTGTCTCTAAATACATTTTAACCAGTAATTATAGCCAGCTGCTCTGTGGATACTGACTTTCTCGCTCCCACTTAATTAACAATGGGAGTTTCTAAATGCGACTTAAGCACATGGTATTAGCCGTTGGCCTCGCGGGTCTCGCCTTGCCAGCATCGGCCCAACTCGAAGTCTATACCGACTATGAGATCAGCGATGCAGTCTGGTTGATGACGACCGTTAAGGTCGATGCGAATATGGGTGACTACTATCTTGAAGGCCTCAAATCGACGTGGGTTGCGTCAAATGAGGCGGCAAAGGAACTCGGTCATATCGAAGATTATTCGATCATGGCGAGCGCCTTCCCTCAGGGCGGCGACTTCAACATGGTCCTGGTCATCAAATTCGCCAGCATGGCAGATCTTGCCCCGTCCAAGGCAAAGTATGATGCCTTCATGACGGCCTGGGGGGAAGCCAATGAGGATGAGAGCCGCGAGACGTCGAAGACATATCCGGATGTCCGCACAATTGTCGGCGAATACGTGTTCCACGAACTGACGATGAACTGATCGGGTCGGAGGGCGGGAGGTTCGCGCGGCGCGCGGTCAGCTCTCGCCCTTCACCATTTCGACCTTCAGCGTCGATCCGGGGCTGATCAATATGTCTTCGTGGCGCAGCGGGATATCGATGCCGGCTTCTCTGAACTTGTCCCAGATATTGAGCAGCACCTGCGAGGCGATATTGGCGACGCCATTTTCCGGGTCATTGATCCAGAAGCGCGCCTCAAGCTCGATCGCCTCGTCGCCAAATTCCATGACAAGGCAGACAGGGGCGGGCGAATGCAGGACGCGCGGGGTCGCCTTTGCGCCTTCCACCACGAGATCGACGGCCTGGCGCAGATCGCTTTCATATTCGACGCGCAGGCGCTTCTTCACGCGCACTTCCTTGTTGGAATAGGACCAGTTGACCACCTTGTCGGTGATCAGCATCTCGTTCGGGATCAGGTGTTCCTTGCCATCGCGCGTGATGACGGAGGCATAGCGAAGCCCGAGCGATTTCACGACGCCATAGGTATCGTCGACCTCGATCACATCATTCGGCTTGATCGAGCGGTCGGTCAGCAGGATCACACCGGA
>NZ_JBARZC010000440.1:0-2068 GCF_049649345.1 Henriciella sp.
GCCCCGGCAGCGACCGTGCAAGCACTTCGGCTTCGGCGCGGATGGAAGCCAGATCCATCATGAGGCGAGCTGTCCGGCGCATTCATTGGCGTCATCGAGCTTGGCCGACCACAGAGCCGGATTGGCATCGGCTTCGACCATTTCGTTCTCCACCGCCTGGCGCGACAGGGCGACCTCGGCCTCTATGCCTTCGATGAAGTCCGAGGCGGCCGGTGTCCGGTAGATGATGTCGTCGCGTTTCAGCCCGACCCCTTCGTGCTGCGCCCAGGCGAGGATGAGGTCCTGCTCGGCGCTCTGCAAGGTATCGGCGGCCAGTTCGATCTCGCCCGGCGCAAGGGCGACCCCGTCGGCATTGATCGCGATCATCGCTTTCTGAATGGCGCGGTAGCAGTGTCCCATTGCTTCTGTATCCGGCCCGCGCATGGCCGGCTGGCAGGCGCTTAGCCCCGCCAGTCCGAGCGAGGCCAGCCCCAGTCGCATCGGGTAACGCCGCTTCATATCAGACAGGCGCCCTCGCCAGGTCCGAGATGAGATCGCTGAGCATTGGCGCATGGCCGGTCGGGTCATAGCGCATCGCCATACGGTGGCCGAGGCAGGGTTCTGCGAGGGATTCGACGTCTTCGAGCGAGGGTGACAGGCGGCCCCTGAGAAGCGCGCGGGCGCGGCAGGCAAGCATCAGGGCCTGTCCGGCGCGGGGGGATGGGCCCCAGTCGACATAGCGTTTGACGCGGTCGTCGGAGGTCTGCTCGGGGCGCGCTTCGCGCACAGTGGCGAGGATGGCGGCGAGGACTTTCTCTCCGACAGGCATCTGGCGGACGAGGGTCTGGAGTTTCATCAGCTCTTCGGCGGTGATCGCGGCTTCGACTTTGGCATCATCGGTGCCGGTCGTCTCGATCAGGATTTTCCGTTCGGTGTCGACATCCGGATAGGTGACGTCGATCTTGAGCAGGAAGCGGTCGAGCTGGGCTTCGGGCAGTGGATAGGTGCCTTCCTGCTCGATCGGGTTCTGGGTGGCAAGCACATGGAAGGGCGCCGGCAGGTCATGGCGCACGCCTGCGACAGTGACATGGCGTTCCTGCATCGCCTGGAGGAGGGCGGACTGTGTGCGCGGGGAGGCGCGGTTGATCTCGTCGGCCATCAGGAGCTGGGTGAAGATCGGGCCCTTGATGAAGCGGAAGCTGCGCTCGCCCGTCGAGCTCTCGTCAAGCACTTCGGAGCCGAGAATGTCGGATGGCATCAAGTCCGGGGTGAATTGGATGCGGGCGGCATCGAGGCCGAGCGCTGTGCCCATTGCATCGACGAGGCGGGTCTTGGCAAGACCGGGCGCACCGATCAGAAGCGCATGCCCGCCGGCCAGGATGGCAGATAGGGCGAGTTCGATCACGCGCTCCTGTCCAAAGATGGCCTTGGCGATCTCATCCTTCACCTTGGCGAGGGTTTCGCCAGCCGCTTCCGCGTCCTGCACAATTGCCTGATTTTCGTCTGCCATGAGCTCTCCGTCTTCACTCCCGGGTACAACAGACCTAGGTCTAGGCAAAATGATGGCGGAGCGCGACGTGAAATCCAATCAAAACACTGCAATCAGTCTCGAAGAGCTCCTGAAAGTGATCTCGCCGGACCCGTCCGGGCGCCAATTGCCGCCGGTCGAGACGTGGGCTCCTGAGCGCAGCACCGACATCAATATGGAAATCCGCGCCGATGGCAGCTGGTGGCATGAAGGCGGAGAGATCAGGCGGGACAGGCTTGTCAGGCTGTTCTCCACCATCCTGCGCCGCGATGAGGATGGCTCCTACTGGCTGGTGACGCCGTATGAAAAGGTGGTGGTGCATGTCGAGGATGTGCCGTTCGTGGCAATCCGTGCCGACACAGTGTCGCAGGATGGCGAGAACGCGATGGCCTTCACGACGAATGTCGGCGACACGGTGGTGGCCGGGCCGGATCATCCGATCCGGGTCGATACAGATCCTGAGACAGGTGAGCCCTCGCCTTATGTGCACGTGCGCGGCCGGTTGGAAGCGAAACTGTCGCGCGCGGTCTTCTATGAGCTTGGGGCAATGGCCGAGGCGGG
>NZ_JBARZC010000441.1:0-2380 GCF_049649345.1 Henriciella sp.
CAGCGAGGCGCGGCGCGTGCTGAAGCAGGAAGGCCAGATCCTGTTTTCCGAGCATGGGCTTGCGCCCGACGATGGTATCTCGAAATGGCAGCATAGGGTCGAGCCTGTCTGGAAACCGCTGGCGGGCGGCTGCCACCTGACCCGCGATACGGGCCGCATGCTGACCGAAAGCGGCTTTGCGCTCGAAGGCATGGAGACCATGTACCTGCCGAGCACGCCGAAGATTGCAGGCTTTGTCAGCTGGGGCACGGCGCGTGTCGCCTAGAGTGCCGCCCTACCTGCCTTTCATGGTCGGCCCGCCGGAGATTGCGCCCGGCCTGAAACCGATTGACGAGGCTAACTGGCTGCTGCCTGACACCGAAGCCGATGACTGGCTGCTGGCCAAACGCCTGCTCATGGAAGAGCACCGTGATGAGACGGTCCTCGGCGATGTCGACGGGCGCAGCGCGCGCGAGCTTCTCTCGCTTGTCGGCGAGGCGGTCGGCCTGACTACAGATGAACGCTGGACGGGCGCGCTCGGCACGGCGGCAGCGCTTGTGTCTGACGATCTCTGCCTTCTCGAGCAGGACCGGGACGGCCTCTGGCGTCTGGTAGCCGGAGTGGTGTGTGCGCCGACCTTCTGGACACTCGGAGAGCAGATCGGCCTTACGCTCGGCGGCCTGCATGGTCCGGTGCCGGGCGGCGATCCCCAACTTGCGGCGCGGGTCTCGCGGATCTTTGACGGACTGCAGCCAGACAAGGTTCTCGAACGTTTCAACTGGACGGTCCAGGTCGGCTCGAACCGGTTCACGCCGGAGCGGCCATCTGCAGCGGGCGCTGAGCCGGAACAGCTTTTCCTGCGGGTCGAGCGCCAGACCCTGCGCAAGCTGCCTGAAACGGGGGCGATCTGCTTTACCATCCGGGTCTGTGTCGACCCGCTAATGGCGCTCTTGGCAGACCCGGACATGCGCGAAGTCTTTGAGGATGCCTGGATCGGCGCAGCGCCCGAGGTGCGGGCGTATAAGGGCTGGAGCGAGCTCGAAACACTGGTCCGCGCGGCCTGCCAGCAATCGGCGGCGATTGGCTGAAAACAGCAGGCCAACGCGGTGATCGGCGGGTCGAAATCTGCGAAAATCGCGTTATGTGAAGCGCGGACAAGCTGATTCACGAGGAGATTTTCATGGCGTACTGGCTGTTCAAGTCCGAACCCTTCAAATGGGGCTGGGATGATCAGAAAAAGGCGGGCAAGAAGGGCACTCAATGGACCGGTGTGCGCAATTACCAGGCCCGAAATTTCATGCGCGACATGAAAGTCGGCGACAAGGGCTTCTTCTACCATTCCAATAAGGGGCTCGAAGTGGTCGGCATCGTCGAGGTCTCGGCCGAAAGCAGCCAGGACAAGACGACTGATGACGAGCGCTGGGACTGCGTTGATCTGCGTGCCGTCTGCGACATGCCGGAGCCTGTGACCCTCAAGGAGGTCAAGGCCAATGAGAAGCTCCAAGACATGGCGCTGGTGACGTCCTTCCGTCTGTCCGTTCAGCCTGTGAAGGAAGACGAGTGGATGGAAGTCTGCCGCATGGGCGGCCTCAACGGAAAGACGCTGAAACCGCTTTAGGCAAGCGCCTTTTCCAAGGCGACGGCGCAGTGGATCAGTGCCGTGTCATAGACGGGCAGGGGTGAGTTTGCCGAACTGAGCAACATGCCGATCTCGGTACAGCCGAGGATAACGCTGTCTGCGCCGGCGTCGGCATGGCGCGCGACGATGTCGAGATAGGCGTTGCGGCTCTCATCGGTCGCGATGCCGTTCACAAGCTCGTCGAAAATGATGGCATGGATGCGGGCGCGCTCAGTGTCATCGGGGGTGATGATGTCGAGACCGTGCTCCTCGATCAGTCGGCCTTTGTAGAAATCCTGTTCCATCGTGTAGGCCGTGCCGAGCAGCAGCGGGGCCTTGCGTCCGTCGCGCTTGAGATGGGCGGCAGTGGCATCAGCAATGTGCAGGAAGGGGATGGTGACCGCCGCCTCTATGGCCGGCGCGCATCTGTGCATCGTATTGGTCGCGAGAATAATCAGCTCCGCACCTGCCGCCTCAAGACCTTCAGCAGCCTCCGCGAGGTGGAGGCCCGCGCGCTCCCACTCGCCGGCCTTCTGCATCGCCTGGATCGCACCGAAATTGACCGATGCGATGAGGCAGTCGGCTGTGTCGAGTGGCCCGAGAGCAGCGCGCGCACCCTCATTCAGCGCGCGATAGTAGATGATGGTGCTTTCGGGACTCATGCCGCCGAGGATGCCGATACGTTTCATGGGACGGCCTAGCGCTGGTATTTGATGAAAGGTGTCTTGCTCGCGACCTGATCGTAGAGCATCCGCCCACGATAATTGAACTCCTGTGTCATCC
>NZ_JBARZC010000442.1:0-6099 GCF_049649345.1 Henriciella sp.
TGCAGCGGCACAAAATAAAGCCTGAAGCGATCACCCTTGAGATCACAGAGCAGGTCGCCCTTCGGAATGTTGAGGCCAATCTGAACATCCTCGAGCGTGCCCGCCGCGCCGGCATGTCCATCGCCCTCGATGATTTCGGGACCGGTTATTCTTCGCTCTCCATGCTGGACCGCCTGCCGCTCGACAGGCTCAAGATCGATCAGAGCCTGCTCAGAGGGGATGAAAAAAATCTCTCCGAGAATGCGATCCTCAAGGGTGCGATCCGGCTCGCGCGGGAGCTTGGCCTGACCTGTTGCGTCGAAGGGGTCAGCTCGGCAGAGATCGCGACCCAGGTGATGCGCCTCGGAGCCAATGAAGTGCCGGGGTTCTGGATCGGGCGGCCCACTCTCATCGCGCCAGGCAAGCCACTCGAACTCAAAGCGTCCTGAGCCGCTTCAGCGGTACGGCTTCAATCAAATCCATCCGACTGCAGGTCTGCGGGGCGTAAGCTCTGCCCATGGATGATGATCGCGCTTTCATTGATATGGGCCTCAGACAGGCAGGCGATGCGCTGAAAGATGCGGCGGGCGAGGCCAATCTGCATTTGCGGCCCGAGACGCTTGGCAAATGTGCGGCAAGGCGCTTTCGATCAAAACTGCGCGCCGTGGAATCCATTGTCAGACGGCTGATCATTCTCCTTGCCACAAGCCTCAGCCTTGCGCATGCCGTAGCAAAACCCACCGGCAGGTCCACCCCTCAAAGGGGCCAGCCATCTTGCGGTCTTGCGCTCATGCCGGTGGACTGGACGCCCAGAACGCCTCCCGATTTCGAGAGCTGGCAGCGTGGCCGCAAACCGGCGGACTTCGGCAAGGCCGACATCGACAGGCTGCTTCGGCGCCTGTCTGCCGTCTTGCGGTTGATTAAAAACCCGGACGGGGTGGCAAGCCGGCTCGCCCGCAGGATCGAAAAACTGCGCCAGCTGAAACTGGCCCGGCCGATCTACCCGCTGCCAGAGCGGGCCCACCGGCTTGGCGCAGAGCTTGGCCTGATCGCGACGTCGCTGCCGCACCTGATCGCAGCGGCTTTCGAAAACTGGTACGATACCAGCTGACACAACTTGAATTTAAACAGATTTTACCGTGAGGGCGCCGGCTTTCGCGGGCGAAGGCGCAGGCCTATTCGTCGCGTTCTTCCTGATAGCTTGGGGTCTCATCGGCCTGGTCTGCCGGGCGGCCCGGAATGGCATAGCCGCCTTTCAGCCAGCGCGAGAGATCAACATCGGCGCAGCGCTTTGAACAGAAGGGGCGGAATTCGGGATCGACCATTCTGGTCTCGCAGACGGGGCATTTAGCCTTGCTCATTGACGGGTCACCTTTGATCGCTCGCTCGTCTCGCCGGACACAAAGATGCGCCCGGAAAAATGAGATTGGAGCAAGTCTTCGCATTGCTGTTTGCGCCCGATATAGGCCGCCCGCGCCTTCGGGGACAAGACAAGGCTGTAAAAGCCACTGCGATCAGCGTCTGCCTCGCGCCGGACCTCCCGGAAGAGGGAGAGGAGTTCGGTTTCGCCGGTGGGGGTGCCGGTTTCGTCGAAAATCCAGTCTTCAATGGGCGCTTCGCCCCATGCGAGTTTCGTTTCAAGTAGACCAAAGCGCGAGGGCGCGAGGGCGTCCATCTGACGGTCCGAAATCGCTCTGAATGTTTCAAGAAATGTCTGCTTCAATTTTGCACCGCTCTCCTTGTTGAGAGGCGCAACGCAATCGATAACACAAAGCCCGCCGAGATTTCTGAGCGACAATTGCCGCGCCGCTTCAGCGACGGCTTCCCGGTTGATGGCGTGAGCCCGGGCCCCATCAGACCCTTTTCCCAGCCGGCCTGCGGAATCGACATCAATTGCAATCAAGGCAGAAGTCCGTGAAATCTCGATCAGCCCACCCCGAGCCAATCCGACCTTTGGAGAGAGCGCGAGATCGTACGCTTCATCGTTAAGGCCAAATCCGCGCTCGACAGGAACTTCCATACCTTTTGAGGCTGAGTTCAGCCAACGGTCGAGCGGACTTTCTGCTCGCAACTCAGCTTCTGTGAGCTTGGCCCGCGCAAGTTTTCCCCGCCTCTGCTCGGCCATGATAACAAGCTTCGCTTCGGCGCCTTCTGTAAGATCTGGGGTTCCGCGCACAAAGACAGGTTCCCCGGACACCAGCTCGAAGAAACAGCCCCCGTCCAGAAGTGAGGATTTTCGCAAACGTCCTTCAACGACATCTCCCAGCCGAGAAATTGCCGCGACGCCGTCCCAGCGTTCAATAAACATGCGAACCGGTCGGCCCTCGCCATCATAGGCGACTGCGAGGGTCTCGCCCGGCGCCTCATCAATCGCGATCCGGGAAATGCCCCTCATGCCGCCTTGCCGCGAAAGCCTTGCGCGACAACGAAGAGTTCAGGTGAGCCCGTCCGGCTGGCTGGCGGCTTGACGTGTTTCACCGTTTTGAAAAGCCGCTTCATCTCCTGCATCAGCTCCGGCGTCGCCCCGCCCTGGAAGACTTTCGAACAGAAGCTGCCGCCCTGGGTCAGATGCTCGCTCGCAAACCAGAGCGCCATTTCGGACAGGGCAGCGGTCCGCAGACTGTCGGTCTGCTTGTGGCCTGTCGTATTCGCCGCCATGTCGGAGAGGACGAGATCAGGCGGACCGGTCAGCCCTTCCATCATCGCGGCCACGTCTTCCGGCTCATTGATATCGCCCTGGATCAGATGCGCGCCCGGAAGCGGATCGACGGGAAGAAGATCGATGCCGACAATCTCCTTCACCCCGCGCCGCAAACAGACCTGCAGCCAGCCGCCTGGCGCAGAGCCAAGATCGACCACGCGGCTCGCGCCTTTCAGGAGGCCGGTCTTCTCATCAATCTCAAGCAGCTTGTAGGCCGCTCGCGCCCTGTAATCATCGGCCTTGGCCCGCTGCACATAAGGATCGGACAATTGCCGCTCGATCCAGCGCTTGGAGCTTTCATCCTTGGCATTGTACGCGATTATCTTGCGCTCGCTCATGCGCCGGCCGGACGAGGCTTTCTCGTTCTTCGGCGGGCCTTTCCAGCGGCGTTTTCCATCATCAGTCATTCTGCAGCCTCTTTAGCCGGCGTCTGGCCTCCGCCGGATGGTCTGCCGCGTCCGCCCCGGCGGCGCCGCTTTTTCTTGGGGCCCTTCATCATGGATAGAAGCAATCCTTCCCGCAAACCCCGATCGGCGACCCGAATTCGCGCATGCGGCGCAAGCGACCAGGCCGCCTCCATAAGCGCACAGCCGGCCAGCATCAATCCG
This sequence comes from Henriciella sp., assembly GCF_049649345.1. GTDB lineage: Bacteria > Pseudomonadota > Alphaproteobacteria > Caulobacterales > Hyphomonadaceae > Henriciella. The sequence continues at coordinate 3,289 of NZ_JBARZC010000442.1, forward strand.
GCCCGGTCCTCGCCAATGGTCGGAAATTTCGCGCGCCCTTCCGGACCGGCGTCGATCAACGCGCTGATCGTCTTCCAGCTGCCTTCCCGTTCCATCCATTTGCCATCGACAAGATCGCGGCGATATCGCTCCAGCCCGAAATGCACCCCGGCCACACAGGTCACCGTACCGGACGTGCCAATGATATGGGATGTATCCCCGGCCAGTGCGCCTCGTATATTATTCGCTTCGGCCCAGGCTTCGATATGATCCCGCGCCGCCGCCAGCATTTGCGGATAGGCCTCTTCCTCAGTGAGGTGGCTGAACGCTTCGGTCAGTGTCACGACGCCATACGGCACGCTGGTCCACGCCTTGATCGGCGAGCGTTTGAGCATGCCGTTGAGACCATTGTCGCGCGCCCGGCCCGCATCGACCAGGGAGAGCTCCGTCGAGCCGCCGCCAATATCGAGGACAAGCACATGTTCAGCTGCGTCATCGATCAGATTGTGACACCCGATCAGGGCGAGCTGCGCTTCTTCCTGCGGACCGATAATCTTGAAGGTGAGCCCGGTGCGATTGCGGATCTCGGCAATGAAATCAGGCCCATTCTCTGCCTTCCGGCAGGCCTCGGTCGCGATGCACCGAATGCGGCCGACCTTCTTGGCTTTCAGCTTCCTGGCAATTGCATCCATTGCATTGAATGCCCGGTCCATGGCGGCATCGGACAGCCGGCCTGTTTCAGCAAGTCCTTCGCCAAGCCTTGCGATCTGCGAATGGGAGTCGACGACGCGGAAGCCGCCACGATGGGGCGCGGCGATCAGCAGGCGGCAATTGTTCGTGCCAAGATCCACCGCCGCATAGAGCGGAGGACCCCCGGCCTTGCGCGCCGGACGGCCATTCGGGCCCCGGCTGCGCGATTTTTTTTCAGCCATGTGCGGCCCAAATCTTGTCGGTTGGGTATCGGTCTATCACATTGGATATCAATGAGCCAAGGACGAGGCATAGCAAAGCGTATCGCAGCGCTGTTCTCCCGCCGCAGGAATGCGGCGGAAGCAGAGCAACCTGCTGCCCGCGAAAGCGTGAAAATTCCGCTTGCCGGCGAGACGTCTCAAACGACGGAATCCTATGGCTCAGATGAAGCGCTTCCCTATGCCATCGACCGGCGCCGCGCCAAGTTTCAGATCGGCCAGGTCGTCGCGCACCGCTTTCTCGATTTTCGCGGCGTCATCTTCGATGTCGATCCTGAATTTGCCAATAGCGACGAATGGTATGAAGCGATCCCCGAGGATATCCGCCCGCGCAAGGACCAGCCCTATTATCATCTCTTCGCCGAGAACGACAAAACCCACTACGTCGCCTATGTCTCGGAAGGAAACCTGGTGCCCGATGACAGCGACACACCCGTCTCGCACCCGGATATCCAGCATTTCTTCGAGATGACGCCGAGCGGCTACACGCTGAAATCCCAGCACGCGCATTAAGGCGCGCTCGCAAGGTCAGCCGGGCTTCACACTCTCCGGCGCGGCATCCTTGAAAGCCGGAATTTCGCGGCACACCGCATCGACCTCAGCCAGTATCGGGAACGGTGTCAGATCGGTTTCGAACCGCCGCGCATTCGCCATTTGCGGCACGAGACAGATCTCCGCCAGGGTTGGATGATCCCCGAACAGGAAATCAGCGCCCTGATGCTTGAGCGCGATGGTCTCAAGCGCCGTGAACCCTGTGACGATCCAGCTTCGATACCAGCCCCCAATCGCGTCCTTATCGGCACCGAAGTCTGCCTTCAGTTTCGCCAGCACAGACAGATTGTTGAGCGGATGGATGTCGCACGCGATCGTGTCTGCAAAGGCGCGCACTTCCATCCTCGTCCACGGGTCCTGTGGTAAAAGAGGGGGTTCTGGATGGGTTTCTTCGAGCCATTCGAGGATTGCCATGGACTGGGTTGCCATCCGGTCGTCCAGCGCAATCGCCGGCACACGCATTTGCGGGTTGAGGACGCAGTAGGGCTCTTTCAGCTGCTCGTCCGCGCCCGGCAGGATATTGACCGGCAGGGAGTCGAAGCCGATCCCCTTCAGATTGAGCGCGATGCGGACACGGTAGGAGGCAGATGAGCGCCAATAGTCATACAGCTTCAGCTCGCTCATGCAGAAACCACCTCCTGCTCGATCGCGCCGAACATGGTGTGGCCGGACTTGTCCAGCATTTCGATGCGGACCGTATCGCCCACCGACATGAAAGGCGTCTTGAACTCGCCGCTCGCAATCTTCTCGATCATCCGGATTTCCGCGATGCAGGAATAGCCGAGCCCGCCCTCTGCGACAGGTTTGCCGGGGTCACCGTCTTGGCCCTTGTTGGAGATGGTGCCGGAGCCGATGATCGAACCCGCCACAAGCGGCCTCGTCTTCGCCGCATGCGCCACGAGCTCAGCCATGTTGAACGTTGCGTCCACGCCAGCATTCGCCCGGCCAAACGGCTCGCCGCGATAATCGACGCGGAGCGGCAGATGGATGAGGCTGTCCTTCCAGGCCTCTCCCAGCTCCTCAGGCGTCACAGCGACAGGCGAGAAGGCGCAAGGCGGTTTGGACTGGAAAAAGCCAAAGCCCTTGGCAAGCTCAGGCGGGATCAGCCCGCGAAGCGAGACATCATTGCACAGCAGGACCAGCTTGATGTGGCTCGCGGCGTCGTCGACAGACACGCCCATCGGGACATCATCGGTGATGACGCAGACTTCCGCCTCCATATCGCAGCCCCAGGCCGGATCGCCGAGCGGGATCGGGTCACGCGGTCCAAGCGTCGATCCGCCGACCCCCTGATACATCAACGGGTCGGAGT
>NZ_JBARZC010000443.1:0-6452 GCF_049649345.1 Henriciella sp.
CTCTCCAGCCATTTGAGCCATTTGTTGATCCACGGATATCTGCATCTACTCGGCTATGATCACATTGAAGACACAGATGCCCGCGAAATGGAGGCCGTCGAAGTGCGCGCGCTTGCCACGCTTGATATCGCTGATCCATACTCCCTGAAGTCCTGAGTTGTAGGAAATGACCGACACGACCGACCGAGAGACAAAGCGCCGCCCGCGATTATTTTCATTCCGCCGGCGGCGCGATTCCGAAACCCAACCGCAGCCCACCGCTGCGGAACAGCTTGCTGGCCATACACCGCATCTGCTCCGCCTCAGGCTTGCAGAATTCGAGCAGGGCCGCGTTGCCGACGTCATGGTGCCGCGCGCCGAGATCGTCGGTGTTGAACTCAGCACGGACCTGCCGGCCCTGATCCAGCTCTACGCCGACGAGTCGCATTCGCGCTTGCCGGTTTACCGGGACTCGCTCGATGACCCCATTGGCCTTGTCCACATCAAGGATGTTGTCGGCGAAATCGCCCGCGGCGGTGATGGTCTCGACAGGCCGCTGGAGCGGCTGCGCCGGGATGTTCTTTTCGTGCCGGCGTCCATGAAGCTGGCTGATCTTCTTGTGAAAATGCAGACAAGCCGGATTCACATGGCGCTCGTTGTCGACGAGTATGGCGGCACTGACGGCCTGGTCTGCCTCGAAGACCTGATGGAAGAAATCGTCGGTGACATTGAAGACGAACACGATGAAGAACCGGCCATGGTGATCCGCCGCGGACGCCATGCCTGGGAGGCAGATGCACGCATGGAAATCTCCGATTTTCAGGAAAAGACCGGGCTGGATCTCGATATTCCCGATCTCGATGTTGAGGTCGACACGCTGGGCGGCGTTGCGTTTGCGCTGGCCGGAAAAGTGCCACTGCGCGGCGAAGTCCTGCGCCATCCGGCCGGTGCCGACATCGAAATTCTCGACGGCGATGCGCGCCGCATTGAACGGCTCGTTGTTCGCCGGTTCCCGCAAGAGGTTCAGGCTTGAGCGAACCGATTCGCAGTCACGGCTTCACAGCGCTCGGTCCGCTGCATGAAGCGCTCGCCAAGCTTCGCGGCTGGGCAGCCTTCGGCTTTGCCATTCTGCTCGGCGCCTTCGCAGCCCTGGCCTTTGCGCCCTTCCATCTGACGCCAGCCCTCATCATCTCAGCCTCTGCGCTGATCTGGATGCTGGACGGCGCACGGGGCGCAGCGCGGTGGGGGCGCGCCCTGTTCATGCGAGGCTGGGCGTTCGGCTATGGCTTCTTCCTTGTCGGCATGCACTGGACCGCAGCGCCTTTCCTGATTGATCCGGAAAAACACGCTGTCTTCATCTGGATGCCATTGATCGCCTTGCCCGGAGGCATGGCGCTGATCTGGGGCACGGCAGCGGCCTTCGCGGGCGCATTCTGGTCGGCCTCCCCGTCGAGGATTTTCATATTTTCCGTCTTCATGGCGCTGGCAGAACTACTTCGCGGATACCTGTTTGGTGGATTTCCGTGGAATCTGTTCGGCACGACCTGGTCGCCCGGCGGGGCCCTGTCCCAGGCCGCTTCGCTTGGCGGTGTCTACTGGCTGACGTTGGTGACGCTTGTCATCTGCACCGCGCCAGCCGCCCTTGTCGACACCAGAGACGCTCGCGGTGTCCTCGGGCGGGCGCTTCCAGCCGTGATGGCCGTCGTGCTCGTCGCCTTTGGCTGGGCCTGGGGCGCACAACGCCTTGCCGCAGCACCCGCCATGACAGAGGAAACCGTCCTGCTGATGGATGCAGGCGTGCCGCAAGCGGAGAAATATCAGGGCACCGGCGAAGAAGTCCTGGCCCGGTATGGCGAATTCCTCCGCGACATTGAAAGCGATCCGAACGACATCATCGTCTGGCCCGAAGGCGCGCTGCCATTCGACCTGCTCGCGAACAATTATGCGCTCGATGTGATCTCCGCCTATCTCGGAACCCGCACGCTTATCGTGGGCACGACGCGCCGAAGCCTCGAAGGCGCAGACGGCGTCTACAACAACAGTCTGGCCGTCCTGCAAACCGAGGCGGGGCGCGCTGAGCTGATCGCACTTTATGACAAATTCCGCCTGGTCCCGTTCGGCGAGCTGCCTGCGACGGAAATAATTCCATTCGGGAATGCGCTTGCCGGCATCCTGCCTGGCGCGATGCAGCAAATGGCAAAAAGCGGATTTGAACCGGGTAGCGAGGCGACCGTTCTGTTCCCGCGCGACCTGCCACCCTTTATCGCCCTCATCTGTTATGAGGCGCTGTTCCCGGAAATCACCCGGACGGCTGGCCCGCAAAGAGATCAGGCACAATGGATTGTCACCGTCTCGAATGACGCCTGGTTCGGGACAGGAATGGGCCCGGCCCAGCATTATGCCCAGAACCGCTACCGGTCGATCGAGACCGGGCTGCCAATGGCGCGGGTTGCCAGCCGCGGTGCCACCGCAATGGTCGATGCACTCGGGCGCGAAACCGCCCGCGGCCAGCGCGTTGCGGGGGACCCTCAAGGCTGGATTTCCTCTGTGGTTCGAACGCCTCTCCCGTCTGCCCTGCCCTCGACCGCCTATCAAAGATACGGCTCGGCTCTCTTCTGGCTGACGCTTGTTCTGTTCAGCGTTCTGGCCTTCATGGCCTGGCGCCGCTAGGTAGATCAACTGAAGCCATTACACGTCTCGCCAGAAAGCCACATGTCAGACAGCAAACTTCCCAGCCGTATCGACCGCCTGATCGGGCAACGTCTCAGATGGCGGCGAAAAGAGCTGAAATGGACCCAGGAGCAGCTTGGTGAACTTCTTGGCCTGACCTTCCAGCAAGTGCAAAAGTACGAAAAGGGCGTGAACCGCATTTCCGCCGGCCGCCTGTACGAGATTTCCAGCGTTCTGGAAGTTCCGGTCCTCTATTTCTATGAGGGCGCCGAGGAGTATCTCAGCTTGCCGCAGAGCCAGTTCGCGGAGGACAGCGAAGCAGCTGCGCCCCTTCCCGAAATGGATCAGGAAGCGATGGAGCTGATTGCCGCTTTTCAGCGGATAGAGGATGACGTACTGCGGAAATCCCTGTTAGCAACGATCAAGGCAGCGGCCAGCCCGCCAAAGCCCGACTAGACCCGCCGCGCCTGAGCGGACTCACACTAAAAAAACCTGGAACCAATCATGAATTCTGTCGATTTCCTGTTCACGAGCGAAAGCGTTTCCGAAGGCCATCCCGACAAGGTGTGCGACCGGATTTCGGACGAAGTCGTCGATCTCCATTTTCGTGAAGCGATCAAGGCCGGGTATGACACGTCGAGGGTCCGCGTAGCTTGTGAAACCGCCGCGACGACCAATCAGGTAGCCCTGCTTGGCGAGATGCGCGGCCCCGACACGATCACACCCGACATGGTAGAGGACGTGGTTCGCGCCGCCGTTCGCGATATCGGCTATGAGCAGGACGGATTTCACTGGGAGCATCTTAAACTCGACAACTGGCTGCACGGCCAGTCAGAGGATATTGCCGCCGGGGTCGATGAGGGCACGGGCACCTACACCGAAGAAGGCGCAGGCGATCAGGGCATCATGTTCGGCTATGCCAGCGATGAGACCGATGAATACATGCCCGCACCGATTTCCTATTCACACCGCATCCTGAAGCGTATGGCCGAGCTGCGTCATTCGGGCGAGCGCCCCGAATTCCAGCCCGATGCCAAAAGCCAGGTCACGATGCGGTATCGCGACGGCTTGCCGGTCGGTGTAGACGCGGTGGTCGTCTCGACCCAGCATGGCGAAGGCTATTCGGCGGCCGACATTCGCGACCTCGTCCGCCCGATCGTGGCCGACATCCTGCCTGAAGGCTGGTTCCCGGACGAAGACAGTTTCTATGTCAATCCAACCGGCAATTTCGTGATCGGCGGGCCAGATGGCGATGCGGGCCTGACCGGCCGGAAAATTATCGTCGACACCTATGGCGGCTCGGCCCCGCATGGCGGCGGGGCCTTTTCCGGCAAGGACCCGACCAAGGTCGACCGCTCGGCGGCCTATGCCTCCCGCTATCTTGCAAAGAACGTCGTCGCCGCGGGGCTTGCCAAGCGCTGCACGCTGCAGCTTTCCTATGCCATCGGGGTCGCAAAGCCGCTCTCGATCAACGTCAACCTGCATGACACGGCCAATACGGACGAGCGCAAGCTGGAACAGCGCCTGATGGAGATCATGGACCTCTCCCCGCGTGGCATTCGCACCACGCTGGGTCTCGGCCGCCCGATCTATGCGCGCACGGCCGCTTATGGCCACTTTGGCCGTACACCGGACAATGAAGGCGGCTTCTCCTGGGAAAAGCTCGACCTGGTCGACAGCCTGAAGGACCTCGTAGGCTAGGGGCCCGTTGCCTGGCCTTCCTGCCGGCGAAGAGCGCTAGCAGAGCGTGGCTGGCTCCCGGCAGTCCACACGCTGGGCATGAACAGCCCCTCAAGGTGCGCGCGGCGCACTGCGAACCAGATGGTTGCCACGGCGAAAATCGACATGTAGCCGTCGATCGCATAGTGCCAACCGGTATAGACCGAACCGAACAGGATGAGCGCCGCAAAGGCCCAGGCCAGAGCGCCCGCCCAGCGGCTGAGCGTGCCGAACAACAAAGCGTTAAGGGTAACCACGGCCACATGCATGCTGGGTATCGCTGAAATTCCGGTACCGAAAACCGCTTCGTTCGACTGGTAACTCTCGAGCAGGTAACCGGCATAAGCGAGCGTCCCGCGCATGCCGTCGAGCTCAGCGAGGCGACCGGTCAGCGCGTCGAAGCGACCGTCTCCCCAGATCTCGCGGTAAAAGATTGGGCCAACCGAGGAATAAAAGAGCGCAAGCACACTGCCGCAAACCGCAAAGACCATCAGCATCGACCAGAGATAGCGCTTCACAAGCTGAGGGGGCGCCCAGAGGACAACAAAAATCGGCGTCGCCACCCAGTAGGCGAACCAGATGTGGCTGTAGGCGGCGAACATCAGGCCGCTCCAGCTTTCCGGCCAGATCGCGTGAGCGACGACCCACGGGTCGACACCGTGGATGAACGCATCAAGATCCGCTGCCCAGCTGTCAGCATGGAAGGGAACAATGGCGGGAATCGAGAACTTGATAGTCGTGAAGGCAGTGAAAGCCAAAAGCAGCGCGCCGATCAGCACACTCACGAGCGCTACGCGCACGCGCAGGTGTTCGAGTAAACCGTCACGGCTTTCGCCCCGCAGGAGTGGAATGACCGCTAGCGCAAGAAGAGGCAGCAGAATGAGCGGCACATGGTTAAGCAGTGTTCCGGCATAATGCGATAGCGATGCGGCAAACGCATCCGGCGCGATCAGAACCGCCACAGCGACATAGCCCAGCAAGAACAGCGCGGCTATTCGCAGGCTGGTCGAGCGCCACATCCACGCCAGCGCTGGCTGCGTTGGCGTAGCGTTCCGGTCGATCGCAAGCATCCTGAGACTCCCCGCTTTGACACTCTGGGCCCCATAACATCATAGAAAGGCTAATGACTGTTCAATGCGCGGCCTGTTATGCCCGACTGAATACCCGCTCAACGTGCGCGGGTGCGGCGCATCGGACAGGCCAGCCAGTGAGTGGCAGCGGTATCGAAGGCAGTTTCGAGCTGCTGACAGTCGGCGAAGTTTGCGGTTAGGCCATATTCGTCCGCAAGCTGATGGAGGGCCGGTTCGCGCGACTCCTGACCGTGGAACATCACTCCATACACCGGACGGCTGGACGACTGGATCGTGGCGCGGACCGTCTCACGATATTTGGCTAGCGCCGGGCGACTCCAGGGGCGCGGATCCCCATGAGTGATAAAGTAAGCGTCCGAGAAAGCCGGAGCGGTAAAAGCGCTCGGATAGAAGGCCGACATCACAATGATCGCGCCGGCCGGATCGACCGTCGAAGGAAGCTCCGTCCAGACATAGGGCTCCTGCCAGCTCTGCCACGGCACCCGCCGGAGCCGCTCGTAGCTGGTTGAAAGCAGAAGGACCGCGGCCACAGCAAAAGTGAGAATTCTGCCACGCGGCTGGGCCACATATGCGGGAAACAGCCACCAGGCGGTGGCAGCCAGCAGGACCGGCCCCACCAGATAGAGCCCCATGACATAGCGCTGGATGGAAAATACAGCGGTCCAGATCGCAAAGGTTGACAGGAAACCAAGCGCCAGCGCAACCATCACACGGTCGCTACTCCCTGCCTTACCGTTCTGTGCGCGCCAAAGCGCCATGCCCGGAATCGCCAGCGCTGGTATGTATCCCGCCAACAACCTGAAGTCACGGGTCGCCTGCTCATTGATCGGACTTGCATCGAAGCTGAACCAGAAAGGCCGCAAAAGCCCTTCCATAAAACTGTCCGGCAGGAACTTCTCGTCCCTGAAAGCGGTGTCAGGGCCGAGGGGGGCATCGAACAGGGAATTGAGATGGGGGAAGACCGGATTGCCGAAGCGCTCATACATCATCCAC
>NZ_JBARZC010000444.1:0-10060 GCF_049649345.1 Henriciella sp.
GTTTGCCGCCCCTGGTGGTCATTGAAGCAGGCGGCGCGGCATGGGCAGCGCCTATCGAGCCCGTCGATGTCGAGCCGGTCGAAGGGCCGGCCGTCTCCACAGCGGCCGCGCGCATCATTGCGCCGCCCGCAGCAGGACAGCAAAACCCGGTCGATACGAATGTGCCGGTTGAAGCGTCCTCCCCGGCCAGCGCGATCCTTGGAACAGACCAGGCCCCTGCCCCGCTGACCATGCTCGACAAAACGAATTTTCCTGTCTTCGCCGACACCAAGCTTTCGGCCGTCGCCGACGCCGCCGCAAGCTGTCTCGTCGTCCTGAGGCCCGAGATCCAGCGCCGCGAGGCAACGCTCGAAAACATGATGGCCCTCGGCAAGTCTGACACGGCGCCGGAGGATGGTGTCGGATATGCCAAGCTGCTCGAGACACGCCGCGAACTGGAAGCCATGCAGGCAGCCTTTACCGCAGGCGAGCGCGTCCTGTCTGATCCAAAGCAGAATGGCGGCCTCAATGCCGAAGCGATGAAAATGGCGCTCAGCCCGCATGTCGATGCGTCCGAAACCCGCCCAGCGAGCGGCCCTTCACCGGTCTTTTGCGGCCGCAAACTTACCCAACTGATCGGCGAGAGCGCCGGCTGGCGGCAAAACTAGGCCAGGCTGGCAGGCATGTTTAAACCCGGAGCGCTTCCTCAGAGCAGTGACCGGGCGTACCGCTCAACATCTCTGCGCGTGTGGCTCTCAATATAGTCGCCGAACGCTGCGGCGCGCGCCTGCATCCTGTCAGACAGTGCGGTGGGAGAGCGATCGGTTGCGGCGCGCTCCAGAAGGATGCTGATTTCCGCTGCGTATTTTTGCGCATCATGCGCGGCAAGCGCACGGGCGAACTGCCAGTGAAGCGAGGCATCGCTCTCACCGGTCGCGATTGCGGCGCGATAATGGGCGAAAGCATCAGCCATGCTTGCCTTCATGAAGGCCGAGCCGAGACTGCCCCCGCGCCTGACCACTTCGACATGCCAGACGGCGAGAAAGCCATGCGCATAGACATTGCCTGGCTCATCCTCGATCACCGATTCAACCAGATCCCGCGCGGTCGAAGCATTGCCGCTATCGAGCGCCTCGCGCACGCTCATGTCGCGCGACAGCAGGGACAGGGCGATGGCAAGCTGGAGGCGGGCTTCCGGATGCTGGGGATCGAGATCGAGAGATTGGCGGGCGAGCGTTTCGGCCGTTTTCAGCCGGCCTTCATTCAGCGCGCCGCTGACGACGATGTCTGCCAGAAGGCACCGCGCGGCCCGCGCATAATTGGCAGCGCCGCCTTCAGCCTCCGCGATCTGCGCCGCTTCAAGGAAATCTCCGGCCACAAAGGCTTCTTCTGCCCTGTCAGCTGAAGCGGGCTGGCCGAGCATAAGGCAGGCGGCAATCGACGCGGCAACAATCCTCATGGCCTGAAAGGATAGCGCGAATGCCGGACCTGCCCAAATCAAATTCCGCCGGTCCGATTCTCCGGTCTTCTTCCCTTTGGAAAAGGTTGCCGCCGCACGGTTGCGCGCCTAGCGTCTCGCCAAAGGCATGAGGAGGCATAAGATGGCGGATGGCATGACAGACGGGTTCACTGAAGACCGGTTCGCGGCGGTGCGCGATCAGTTCGAACAGAACCTGTCAGACGGGACCGACCTCGGCGCCTCTTTCTGCGTGACAAGCAAGGGCGAGACGGTCGTTGATCTCTGGGGCGGTTTCGCCGATCCGGAAAAGACGCGCGCCTGGGAGAAGGACACGATCGTCAACGTCTATTCAACGACGAAGACGATCACCGCGCTCGTTGCCCTCTATCTCGCCGACAAGGGGCTGATCGATTTCGACGCGCCGGTCGCCGACTATTGGCCGGAATTTGCCGCCAACGGAAAGGACGCGGTCAAGGTCTCTCACCTGATGAGCCATTCGGCAGGCCTGCCAGGCTGGGCCGATCCGGTCGACAAGGAGGTGCTGTATGACTGGGAGCGCGCGACCAGCCTTCTGGCGGCGCAGGCCCCGATGTGGGAGCCGGGAACCGCCTCCGGCTATCACGCGCTCTCGCAAGGCTATCTGGTCGGCGAGGTGATCCGCCGCGCAGACGGCCGCAGTGTCGGCACGGTGTTCCGGGAAGATTTCGCCGAGCCGCTCGGCGTAGACTTCCACATCGGACTGCCGGCGTCCGAGGATCACCGCGTCGCAGAGCTGACACCGCCGCCGGGCTTGCGGGGCAGCCCCTCTTATGACTCCGCCATCAAGGAGGCGGCCTTCGCCCATCCGCCCATCGAGGTTTCCGAGACCCGCACGCGCGCCTGGCGAGGCGCCGAAATCCCGGCCGCCGGTGGCACAGGCAATGCCCGCGCGGTCGCCACGGTGCATACCATCCTCGCCAATGGGGGCGTGGCTGGCGGAAAACGCTTCTTGTCTGAAGCCGGGTGCCGCAAGGCGCTCGAATGCCAGGTCGAAGGCACAGACCTTGTCCTGGACATGCCCGTTCGCTTCGGCATGGGCTTTGGCCTGTCTGGCCCCATGTCGCCCGCCCTCAATGAGGACTCGATCTTCTGGGGCGGCTATGGCGGCTCGCTCGTTCTGATCGACATGGCGGCGCACACCACAATCGCCTATGCGATGAACCGGATGGAAGGCACCACGACAGGAGACATGCGCGCGATCACCCTTGCCGCCGCTGCGTGGCAAGCGCTGGGGTCGTAGGACAGACATGGACCAGTTCGATGCGGACCTTATCGTCATTGGCGCGGGCGTCATCGGGCTGGCCGTTGCGCGCGCAGCCGCGCTGGCCGGACGCGATGTCATCGTGCTGGAAGCTGAAGACGCCATCGCCGTTCACACCTCGTCGCGCAATTCGGAAGTCATCCATGCCGGGCTTTACTATGCCAAAGGCTCCTACAAGGCGCGCTTCTGCGTCGAGGGCCGGCGCCAGCTCTACGCCTATCTCGATGCCCATTCGGTCGACTACAATAATTGCGGCAAGCTCGTCGTCGCCCACGCCGATGAAGAGGACCAGCTTGCCGGTATTCTCGAACGCGCCCGGGGCAATGGCGTCGAGCAGCTCGAGATCGTATCGGGAGACGCTGCGCGTGAGATAGAGCCGGCGCTCAGCCGGGATATCACCGCCGCGATCAGGTCTCCGGTGTCGGGCATCTTCGACAGCCATGGCTATTTTCTCGCGCTTCAGGGCGAGCTGGAAGACCAGGGCGGAATGATCGCCTTCGGCACGACCGTCGAGTCCGGACAGCCGGTGGACAACGGTATCGAGCTGATCACGTCCGGCGAGACCCCAGCGCGCATCACCGCGCGCACCGTGATCAATGCCGCCGGCCATAATTCCATCGCGCTTGCCCGCAGGATTGACGGCCCGCATCAGAAAAGCCTCCCGACGCCTCGCTATGTAAAGGGCAGCTATTTCTCCATCCTCGGCAAGACGCCCTTCTCGCGTCTGATCTATCCGATGCCGGGCCGCGCCAGCCTCGGCCTGCACCTGACCGTGGATCTTTCCGGCCGCGGCAAGCTTGGCCCTGATGCCGAGTGGCTGCCTGAAGATGCGCGTCCGCCCTTCAACTATCAGGTGGACCCGGCGCGGGCCGATGTCTTCTACGCCTCGGCGCGGCGCTACTGGCCCGGCCTGCCCGACGGCGCCCTCGCGCCGGACTATGCCGGCGTGCGGCCCAAGATCGTCGGTCCTGACCAGCCATCCGGTGACTTCGTGATCGACACCGCCACGCCGGGCCTGGTCAATCTCATCGGCATAGAGAGCCCTGGCCTGACCTCCTCGCTCGCCATTGCAGATTACGTGGCAAGCCTGCTGGAATAGGCGGTTGCCGAGCAGCACATCAATGTGTATTCAGCCCGCTGCTGTCCCAATTGCCCAGGCTTTCGGGCAGACCCCGGATCGGTTCGGTAGCTCAGCTGGTTAGAGCGCACGACTCATAATCGTGAGGTCGGGAGTTCAAGTCTCCCCCGAACCACCATCCCTTCCCACGTCTTCGCATAGTGCTCATGCCTCTCCGGCATCGGCGTCCTTCCCGTCGTCGGCGGCCCACAAAAATCTCTAGATCTTTCTGCCGATTGTAAGGATGCAAATCCTCTGTGATAATAGGCTGAGATGCTGATCACCCGATCTTTCCGGCCCGACACGCAATGCTGCGTCGACGTGCTCCGATATACTGTTATACTGCTGATCATCCTGTGGGGCGCGCTGGCCGCCACCGCTCAGGAACAGCCGCTGACACAGTCGGAGATCGAAGCGCAGATTGAGGCGCTGGACGCTTCAAGCGCGCTCACCGAAGAGGACCAGGCCCGGATCGACGATCTGCTCAGTGAAGCGCGCGCGGAACTCGACAGCGCCGAGGAGCGGCAGGAGGAAGTCGACGGCTATATGGAAACCGTCGCCAATAGCGGCGACATTCTTGAGCGGATTGCCCAGTCGCGGATCGATATCGATGATCCGGTCGCTCCAGCCGACCTGCCAGAGACAAGCGCCGGCCTGCGCAGCCGGCTCGATTTCCTCCAGGCTGAACGGTCGGCGCGCGCCAGCCAGCGCAACAGCCAACTGGAATTGCAGGCCGATCTCGCCGGGCGGGCTGCTGCTATCGCTGAAGACATCACGTTCGCCCGCCAGGCGCTGAGCGAGCTTCGAGATACCAGAGACGTCGGCGATAGCGACGAGAGCAGCGATCTCGAACGGGCTCGCGAGGCGCTTTTGCGCGCCCGGATTTTCTCGCGCCGCTCGCAGGTCGAGCAATTGCAGCGCGAACTCCAGACCATTCCTGACCGCCAATCCGTCGTCTCTGCGCGGATTGCGCTGGCGAATGAAGAAATCGCAGCCCTCGATGCCGAGATTGTACAGATCCAGCAGCGCCTATCCGATGTGCGGATGGACCGGGCCGATGCCGCGCTGTCGAGAGCGCAGCAAGGCCAACTAGCCGCCCAGGACCTGCCACCCCCGGCCGCCGCCATCGCCGCCGAAACAGTGGAGTTGGCAACGACGCTCAGGGATATGGCAGACCGCGCGCTCGCCATCGAACAGGACATCAAGCTGAGGACTGAGCAGACGCTTGAGATCCGCCAACAGGCAGACACAGTCGAGCGCATTCTCGCGACCGGGCGCATAACAGACGAGGTCGGCGCCTTGCTTCGCCAGCTGCGGGCAAGTCTGCCCCGCGCCCAGATTCTCCGCGAATCCATCAGCGAAGCGGTAGAAGCGCGCGCGTCCACCCAGCTCAGTCTGATCCTGTGGCAGGACAGGCTGAGACTGGTTCGGGCGATCGAATGGCCCGAACCAGAGTCAGACCCGGAGCCGGAGCCAGACACCGAGCCTGGCACCAGCGATGAGACCGAGACCGATTCCGGGCCCCCTCTTGCCGACCCCTTGGATGAGCTTATCGACCTGCGGGAAAGCCTGCTTGAGGATCTGATCGCGGCCGGGCGGGATCAGTCCGACCGTCTGACGGACAAGGAGATCGCGGTCAGGGAAACGCTTACAGAGATGGAAGATCTGCGCGGAACGCTTGAACGCCGGCTCCTCTGGCTGCCGTCCAATGTGCGCCCGCTTTCAAACTGGTGGCCAAGCGTGCAGAGCAGCCTGGACTGGATGTTTTCCCAGGACACCGTCTCGGCGGCGGCTGACGAGTATGCTGAGCGGGTCCGGGCGCGTCCTCTCCCGCTGATCGTCGGGATTGCGCTGGTTCTGGCCGCCTTCGCCGGACGGCGCCGCTTGCTGACGATCGTCGCCGACCTGAACGCCGATGTCGGTAAAATTCCGCGCGATAAATACTATACCACCCCGCTCGCAATTTTCGCTTGTGTCGTCCTGTCTTCGCCGCTTCCGCTGGCGCTGATCGTGATTGCTTTGCCAATCCTGCTCAACGGCGAGGCATCGCCTTTCCTGACCGCCTTTGCCAACGGATGCCTGGCCCTGTCGGCCACGACGTTTATGGTCTTGACCCTTCTGAACCTCAGTCGGCCAGACGGGGTTTTCGAAACACATTTCAACTGGAGCGAACGCGCGATCCGGGCCCTGCGCCGCCCGCCCGTCTGGTCGTTTATTCTGTTCTGCATCGCCATCTTCGTGACCACTGCGGCGGTGGCGCTCGAGCGCACCGATGTTCAGAACGGTGTCGGCATGGTGTCGTTTGCGATTGTGTCGCTTGCAACGTCGATCTTCGGCTACGCCACATTCGATCTCGACCGGGGCTGGATCCGTGAAGCCATATCCGATGGCATGAGTGCAGGCCTGCTCCTGATCGGACTGATCGTGTTTTCCTTTGCGCCTCTGGTCGTCGGCGTGATGCCTTTCTTCGGCTATTTCGATACGGCCATCGCACTGCAGACGCGGATCGTGCGCACGGGCGCGATGCTGCTCGCCTTTGCCCTGGTCTATGGCGTGGTGCACCGCCTGTTCATCATTGCCCAGCGCCGGCTGGCCCTGCGCCAGGCTATCGCGCGCAGAGCCGAGCGCGCAGAAGAGCGCGCCAAGCGCGAAGAACACGGCGAGGAAGATGAAGCGGACGATGACGGGCTGAGCGATCTCGTCTCGGCGGCCGACGAAGTCGAGCATCAGCGCCAGCGCATCTCCAACCAGACCCGGCGCCTGCTTCTGTATCTGTCAGCGGGCGGGGCCCTGGCCGGTTTTCTTGCGATCTGGGCGACCGTCCTGCCCGCTCTTGGCGTCGCCAACGAAATCACCCTCTGGACGGGCACCGACACGATAGACGGGGTTCGCGCGGCACGCCCTGTCACGCTCTGGAATCTCATCCTGTTTGTCCTGTTCATCGCCGCCGGGATTGTCGCCGCCTACAATATTCGGGGCGTTCTTGAAGTGGGTCCCTTCCAGCGCCTGCAGCTCAGCAAGGGGTCACGCTATGCCATCGACACGATCATCGGATACTTTCTGGTGGGCGCGGGCGTGGTCGCAGGCTTCCTGCAGCTTGGGCTCGACTGGTCGCGGCTGCAATGGATCATCGCCGCCCTCGGCGTGGGGCTTGGCTTTGGCCTTCAGGAGATCGTCGCCAATTTCATCTCCGGCCTGATCATCCTTTTCGAGCGTCCGGTCCGGGTTGGCGACGTTGTAACCATCGGCGACCTCGACGGCACCGTGACCAATGTCGCCATCCGCGCCACCACGGTGACCGATTTCGACAATCGCGAGGTCATTCTTCCCAACAAGTCGATCATTACCGAAAACGTCACGAACTGGACGCGGCGCGACTCCATCATGAGGATCATCGTGCCGATTGGTGTGGCCTATGGATCGGACGTCGATGCGGTGCGTGATTTGCTGCTCAAGATCGCTGTGGAAGAAAACGATGTTCTGGAAACGCCTGAACCGCGTGTCTTCTTCATGAACCATGGCGACAGCTCACTCGATTTCGAAGTGCGGGTCTTCATATCCAATCCGCGCAAGAGATATCGCGTTCGCCATGAGCTGAACACGGCAATCAACAAGGCGCTCGCTCAGGCCAGCATCGAAATCCCCTTCCCGCAGCGAGATGTCCACATGAAGTCCGGCTAGTGCGAAACGGCGGGTCGGAATGGAAATGGCGCGGGTCAGGCTTTCATCGCCGCCATGCTCGATCTTGCAGATCTGCTCAATCAGCGTGTCGCGGGACACGACCTCGCAGGCATTCTCCGCCAGGACGCACAGCACATCCATGATGCGCGGCTCAAGCGTGAAGGACTGGCCATCGCCAGACCTGCTATTGCGCTGCGGCTCGACCATGATCTGGCCAATCCGCAAGGCGCATAAGGCTTCAGGCGTCGTTCCAGTCAGAGCTGCAGTCCGCCTTGGCCGGGAGTCTAGACCAGCGCCGGCCATCGGCGAGATAAAATGACCGACAAAAAGCGCTGCAAAAACAAGCACATCACCCATCCATCATATAAAAATCAGGCTCACTTCAGCCGACCATCAGGACGTTTCCGGCGGGCTCGGCGATTGAGGTCTCACAGCACGACGCTGTTCCAACCCAAACATTCGGAGACCTATCATGACCCTTCTCATCAAAACCCTGGTCGCTGGCGCCGCCCTCGCAACCGCAGCGGCAACGGCATCTGCCCAGTCTGAGTTCACAGCCCGTTTCGACTATTCCCCGGACGCCTCCATTGAGGTCACCTATGCGGACTTTGAACGCACAGCCCGCAAGGCCTGTTCGACGGGCCGCGAGACCGGAACCATGGCGCGGCGGGCCATCCTGGAGCGGAGCTGCGTCAGCAAGCTCATGGATGATGCGGTCGAGGCCACGAACCTCCGGCAGCTCCAGGCTTTTCACGACACCATCAAGGGCGATCAAGTCACCGCCCGCAAATTTGCCGCAAGGCGCTAGCGGCCTTCGGATAACCTCCAAAAAAAAGACCCTGTGTAACTGGGAGGAGCACCTGTAAGCGTGTTCCTCCTTTTTCCTTTTCGCCGGCAATGGGCGAAACAGGAAACGCTAGAAAAAGGCGGGTCTGCGGTCCGTCTAACCGGGAACGCTACTGCTCGGTTATCGGCAGCTCAAACGGTGTGACGGGCCAATCGCGCTCAGAGAACAGATTGCACACAGGCGCGTCTCCCCAGCAGAAGCGGACACGCTCCGCCGCCGGCAGGTCGGGCGCTGATACGACGAGCACGTTTCCATCAAGCGCGGCGTCTGCCCAAGAACAGGTGTCGCCTGTGTCGCAAACCGAAACCGATATGACGCGACTGGATCCGATCGTCCTGTATTCGCCGGGCGGAAGTTCGATCCTGATGGCTTCTGCGTCCCGTAATGCGGTTTTCGGCGAGTACCCACTGGTTTCAATGTCCTGCCTGCCCTCCAGACCGGAAAGCACATCTGTCGCCCGGCTGGCGACAGTGAGCTTGTCGGGCGGATGGATATCTGTGCGATGGCCGACATCCATCGTGGTGACGAGACCGGTCAGCGGATCGGCCAAGGCGACGCGGCGCTGAGCGTCCTGCACCTCTGCCCAGCCCGATTCGGTTGGCGTTTCGGCGAGGGCCCCATAGCCCGGCAGCTGAACCACAACGACCGCCACATCAGCGCCGAAACTGTCTCTCCAGGAGCCGATAAGCTGGTTGAGCAAACCCTCATAGGCGCCAGCGCGGTCGGCATTGCTTTCGCCCTGATACCAGACAGCAGCGCTGAGCGGCATGCCGTCCAGCGGGGCGATCATCGCATTGCCGATCGTGGTATAGCCTGTCACGGACTCCCAGGGCGGGCGCGGGCCGCCATCATCGGGCTGCATCACGGCCTTGTAGGACCAGCCGGAGCCAAGCGGGACAGGCGCGCCAGCTGCAGGCTCAAGCGCCATCACGTCACCCGGACCTATCATGCCGCCCGGGCCATAGGTGTTCAGCACATTGATGAGGATCGTGTTTTCGCCAGGCTGCAATATGCCGGCATCGACGGGATAGACGCGCCGGTCCGTCCAGCTCGACGTTGAGCCTATAAATGTGCCGTTGATCCAGACTGCATCGGAATCGTCGAACAGGCCGAGCGAGATCGTCGCCGGGCCGTCCGCCTGCTCAGCCGTTAGCTCAAACTTTCGGGCAAACCAGAGCCGGCCGAGATGGTCCTTGATCTCAGCGTCGCCATACGCCTTCCAGTCCCCGAATTCGTCCGGCGCAGCTTTCCAGCCTGTCAGGTCGAGGTCTTTTTCCCAGGGCGCGCTCTTGTGCTCGGCGCGCCACCAGTCTTCCCAGACCACACCATACGCCTTCATCGCGGCGGCCGGGTCGTCGCGGTAAAGCGCCAGCGTGGCGAGGCTCTCATCGAAGCCACCGGCCGCTTCAAGCTGCTCCTGCGGCAGCCAGGCCTCGATCTGGGAGCCACCCCAGGAGGAATCGATCAGGCCGATCGGGATGCCGCGCGCCTTGCGCAGACGCTCTCCCATGAAAT
Source organism: Henriciella sp. (assembly GCF_049649345.1). Classification (GTDB taxonomy): domain Bacteria; phylum Pseudomonadota; class Alphaproteobacteria; order Caulobacterales; family Hyphomonadaceae; genus Henriciella. Next base: position 9,899 of record NZ_JBARZC010000444.1, read on the forward strand.
AGCAGACAGCCGAGAAGTCGCGGACAGTCTCAGGCGACGCCGCCGCCCAGTCTGCACCGTCCGGCAGCGCGGCCTGCGGCGTCAGCGCCGTCGCCTTTGGCACCGTCAGCAGGCGCAGGCCGTCATCCGCGCTCCCGCCAATGACCGAGTCCGGATTGAGCG
>NZ_JBARZC010000445.1:0-4838 GCF_049649345.1 Henriciella sp.
CACGCAGCCTCGCCCGCGCGCCCCGAGCGCAGACCGCCTGCCCCGGCCCTGGCACTGGTCGTTCCGGGCCGTGGACGTCGGCAGCTACAATGCCGCCCAGCTCGACGCCTTTGCTGAGCGCACAGAGCGGCCCGCGCCGCCGCCTCCCGGAATTACCCTGATTTTAGCCCGTTATCACCGGCTCTCTGCCCTGGTTCTGGACCCTGTACCGGCTGCCCGGCGGCTCGCCAAAAGAATTCACGCCATGCGCGCGGCGCGCCGCGTGCCCCTCGTCACTCTGCCCATGAGGCGCACCCATCGCCTGCCCGCAGAGCTCGGCCTGATGGCCAGCTTCCTGCCGCGTGAGGTCAATGACGCCATGTTCGCCTTCTTCGACACGGGCTGAAACTGGGGGAAATTTTTGTGAGTTTGCCGCAGATTCTGGAGAGTCTGTGGCTGGGAGCGCAGGCGTTAGAAGGATGTTACCCGTGACGGGCTAATCCAGATCGGAACCGCATCTTAGCGCGGCAGCTCATTGTTGAGCTTCAAAACATCGCCGGCAAGATAGAGCGAGCCGCAGATCAGGATGCGCTCGGCGCCCGCCTCGACAGCGGCTTTTATCGCGGCCTCGAAGCTCTTACACGCGGTCGCCTCGACCCCGGCGGCCTCGGCATCGCGGGCGAGATCTTGCGCCGTCGCGGTAAATTCATTGTCCTCGACCACGGTGGTGAAGATTTTGAGGCCGGGGCGGGCGAGCTCGCGGAAGAAACCTGTCGCATCCTTGGTGGCGAGCATCGCAGCGACGAGCATGGTGCGTTTTGCGGGCTCCTCGCGGTCAAGATCATCCAGCGTATCTGCAATGGCTCTTGCGGCATGCGGATTATGCCCGCCATCGAGCCAGACCGGGCGACCGCCGGCCAGGTCGGTGACCGGGCCGTCCGAGAGCCGCTGCATCCGGGCCGGCCAGTAGGCCGTCGCGCAGCCTGTGAGAATGGCGCGCTCTGTAATCGCCGGATGGCCCCAGGCCTTGAGCGCGCTGGCCGCGAGAGCGGCATTGGCGAACTGGTGCTTGCCCGCAAGGCCGAGCGGGGGAAACATGGAGGACACATCGCGCGCCTTCAGGAACGCGACATCAACGCCGAGCCTGGCAGCTTCCAGACAGATCGCAGCCTCGGCTTCGGGCCGCTGGATCGCGGAGACCGCCTTGCATCCCGGCTTCAGAATGCCCGCCTTGTCGCGCGCAATCTCGGCGATCGTATTGCCGAGGAACTGCATATGGTCAAAGTCGATCGGCGTGATGACAGAGACCGCGCATTCCTCGATGACATTGGAGGCATCATAGCGCCCGCCAAGGCCGACTTCGAGGATGAGAAGGTCGGCGGGGACTTCATGGAAGGCGAGGAAGGCTGCGGCCTGTGTCGCCTCGAAATGGGTGATGTCGCGGCCCTGAACGGCGTCCTCGACGCGCGAGAGGTAGCCGATCAGCTGCTCGTCGGAAATGATCTCGCCGGCGAGGCGAATACGCTCATTGAAGCGGACGAGATGCGGCGATGTCGAGACATGCACCCTGAGGCCCGCGGCCTCGGCCATGGCGCGCATGAAGGCTGTCGTCGAGCCTTTGCCATTGGTGCCAGCGACATGAATGGTTGGCGGCAGATCGAGATGCGGATTGCCCAGCGTTTCGAGCACGGCAAGCAGCCGGTCAAGCGTTAAAATGCGGTCTGTCGGATTGAACCGTTCGAAGCGTTTCAGCGCCGCCTCGACGGCGATCTTCGCGTCGATCAAGCTTTCTTGCCCTTTTTGACCGGCGCAGGCACATCCGCGGAAGGCGCCTTGACCGGGCCGATCGCTGTCGTGTCAGTGCGGCGCTTGGGCAGGAGGTGTGTCAGAAGGCGGCCCAGTGTTTCTTTCAGTTCACGGCGATCACAGACAATGTCGACCTGCCCCTTCTGGCGAAGGAATTCAGAGCGCTGGAAGCCGTCCGGCAGCTTCTCGCGAATGGTCTGCTCGATGACACGCGGGCCGGAAAAGGCGATCATCGCACCAGGTTCAGCGATATGGACATCGCCCAGCATCGCGTAAGAGGCCGAGACCCCGCCCGAGGTCGGATCGGTGAGAATGACGATATAGGGCAGGCCCGCCTCGCGGACCTCGTCAATGGCAAGCGTTGTGCGCGGCATCTGCATCAGCGACAGCGTGCCCTCCTGCATGCGCGCACCGCCTGAGGCTGTGCAGACGACGAAAGCGGCCTTGCGGGCCACAGCCAGCTGGGCTGCAGCGATAAACGCTTCGCCAGCCGCCATGCCGAGCGAGCCGCCCATGAAGGCAAAATCCTGCACCAGGATCACGGTCGGCTTGCCGTTCACGCGGCCAAAGGCGGCGGCCATGCAGTCATCCTGCGCGACAGGCGGGCTACCTTCCGGGCTCTCTTCCTTCTCGCGACCGGCCAGCTTGTTCTTGGCGGCCTTGAGGCGCGACGGATAAGCCTTGTCATCTTTGAATTTCAGCGGGTCCTGCGCGACCGGTGGAAGCGGCAGAGGTTCCCAGCGCTCCTCATCGAAAAAGAGTCGGAAACGGCGGCGCGGCGAAATCCGCAAATGCGCGCCAGCAGGGGTAACATACCAGCTCTCTTCGAGGTCCGAGCGATAGACCAGCTCGCCCGATTTCGGGCATTTGACCCAGAGATTGTCCGGCGTGTCCTTTTTAGAGGACAGGAAGGTCTTGAGACCCGGTGTACGGAAATTGGTTAGCCAGTTCATGACGTCAGGACTCCCTGAATTGGTCGGTCCACTCAGCTAGGCGCTTGTAAGCGCTGATGAAAGCTCCTTCGCCAGCCCCCCTACGCGATCGGCTATAGACCCGCGCGCGCCCGACTCAAGAGCTAAACGCACATGATCTACGAAAGCGGAGCCGACGACAACCCCATCAGCGATACGCGCCATGGCGGCGGCCTGTTCCCCGGTGCGCACACCAAAGCCGACGCAGACCGGCAGGCCGGAGACCCGGCGCGCCCGCTCAACGCCTTCGCGGATATCCTCCGGGTCGGCTGACCCTGTCCCCGTTACACCAGCGACAGCGACATAGTAGAGAAATCCTGAAGCACCTTCGGCGACCTTGGCGATGCGCTTTTCCGTTGTTGTCGGTGTGGCGAGCCGGATGACTGAAATGCCATATTTTTCATAGGCCTGGCGCAGCTCATGATCCTCCTCGGGCGGCAGGTCGACAATGATCGTCCCGTCTATCCCCGCTTTCGCGGCGGCCTCGGCAAACGCGGTATAGCCCATATGGAAGACAGGATTGGCATAGCCCATCAGGATGAGCGGCGTGTCCTTGTCAGTCTCACGGAACCGCGCAGCGAGCGCGAGAACATCGGTCAGCTTCGTCCCGGCCTTCAGGCTGCGCTGGCCGGCCAGCTGGATCGCCGCGCCATCGGCCATCGGATCGGTAAAGGGCGCGCCGAGCTCGATAATGTCCGCGCCATTGTCGCGCAGCGCGCAAAGCGCGTCATAGCTCGCTTCAAGATCCGGATCGCCCGCCATCATATAGGTGACAAGCGCAGCGCGGCCCTCGGCGCGAACCTTTTCGAACCGGTCGGTTATCCGTTGTGTCGGCATTATTCAGCAGGCTCTTTCGTATTGTCGCCCAGCCAGGCAGCGAACGGCAGCGGCATATGGCTCAGAGGCATCGCCACCATAGCCGGGACGTCATAGGGGTGGAGCTCTGTGACGAGCTTTTCGAGCTCTGGCCAGCAGGCGGAGACCGATTTCAGCCAGAGGACATGCTCGAAAGCTTGCTCGACCACCCCTTTCCAGAGATAGGTCGACGCCACAGGCCCATCGATATTCGCGCAGGCTGCGAGCCGCCGCTCGACAGCGGTGTCAGCGATCTTGTGCGCCACATCGGTGGACGGGCAGGTTATGCGGATGAGAAGTGCGTCGGTCATGATTAAATCTCCATCCCCAGATGCTCGGCGACCGAGAAGATGTCCTTGTCCCCGCGCCCGCAGAGATTCATGATCAGAATCTGGTCCTCGTCCATGCTCTCGCACACATCGCCAAGCCTCGCGATCGCGTGGGCAGGCTCCAGCGCCGGGATGATGCCTTCAAGCCGTGTGCAGAGCTGGAAGGCTTCGAGGGCTTCCTTGTCGGTACAGGTGAGATATTCGGCCCGGCCCGTATCGCGCAGGAAGGCATGTTCGGGCCCGATACCCGGATAATCGAGCCCAGCCGAGATCGAGTGCGCATCAATGATCTGGCCGTCCTCGGTCTGCAAAAGGTAAGTCTTGTTGCCGTGCAGGATGCCGGGCTTGCCGCCATTGAGGGCTGCCGCATGCTGGCCGGTCTCGAGGCCGTGGCCAGAGGCCTCAACGCCGATCAGCCGCACGCCCTCATCCTCGATGAAGGGATGAAACAGGCCGATTGCATTCGATCCGCCGCCGATACACGCCATGACAGCATCCGGCAGGCGGCCTTCGCGCTCCATGATCTGGCGCTTTGATTCCTTGCCGATGACGGACTGGAAGTCGCGCACCATCTCCGGATAGGGGTGCGGGCCGGCGGCCGTGCCGATGACGTAAAACGTGTCATGCACATTGGTGACCCAATCACGCAGCGCCTCATTCATGGCGTCCTTCAGCGTGCCGGTGCCCGATGAGACCGGCACGATCTCCGCGCCGAGCAGCTTCATGCGGAAGACGTTCGGTTTCTGGCGCTCGACATCGGTCGCGCCCATGAAGACGGTACACGGCAGACCGAAGCGTGCGCAGGCCGTCGCCGTCGCCACGCCATGTTGCCCCGCGCCGGTTTCCGCAATGATGCGCGTTTTTCCCATACGCTTGGCGAGCAGGCATTGGCCTAGGG
>NZ_JBARZC010000446.1:0-6534 GCF_049649345.1 Henriciella sp.
TATGTGCACCCCATAGCGCACGCATCAAGGAGTAAGCCGCATGTTTCGTCGCAAATCGCGACAATCCGACAAGCTCGAAGCCCGTATCCGCGCGGCGCTGGGCGATCCGGACTGGCTGCAAGGCATCCGGGTAAAAGAAGACGGGGTGGTTACGCTCGTGATCGAGGGTGATCCGTCAAAGCTCGAAGAGTCCGAATCCCGCCGCATCGAAGCTGAAGCGCGCGCCATGAATGTGAAGGGCGTGACGCAGGCCCGTGCCATGCTGACAGCCGAACGCAGCCCGTCGGCACCCGCCGCGCCAGCTGAACCGGCCCCGAAACCTGGCACGCAGCGCGTGCGCAAGGGCGCGCGCCTGTCTGATGAGGCGATCTCCCAGGGCCAACCCGGCGCGCCCTCGACAGACAAGATACCCGGCATCTCCCGCATCCTGGTCGTGGCGAGCGCCAAGGGCGGGGTCGGCAAGTCCACGGTCGCGATCAATCTCGCCGCTTCCTTTGCCAAACTCGGCCTCAGGACAGGACTGCTAGACGCAGACATTTACGGGCCGAGCGCGCCAACCATGCTGGGCACCACCGATCAGTCCCCGGCAACGACGCCGGACGGCAAACTCGTGCCCGTTGAGGCGCACGGCATTCACTCCCTGTCGATCGGGTACCTGTCGGACCCGGACGCCCCGATGATCTGGCGCGGGCCGATCGTCATGTCGGCGATCACCCAGATGCTGAACGATGCCGCCTGGGGCACGCCGGAGGATCCGCTCGACCTCTTGATCATCGATACTCCGCCCGGCACGGGTGACGCGCAACTCGCGATTGCGCAGAAAGTGCCGGTTACCGCGGCGGTCCTCGTGACGACACCGCAGGAAGTCGCCCTTTCGGACGTCCGCCGCGGCGCTGCCATGTTCGCGAAAACGGCTGTGCCCGTGCTCGGCATTATCGAAACGATGAGCTGGTTCGAAGACCCGGCTGGCAACAGACACCATCTGATGGGCGAAGGCGGCGGACAGCGCATGGCGGACGCGCTCGGCCTGCCGCTGCTCGGCCAGCTGCCGATGCTGCAGGAAATCCGCGCAGGCGGCGATGCCGGCACACCAGCTGCGATGAGCGGCGGCGAAGCGTCAGCCCTGTTCCACGAGATTGCCCGCTCCGTCGCGCTCAACCTGGACAATCTGCAGACCAAGGATCCGCCAAAGATCATCTTCGAGGATTAGGCCGCAAGAGGCCGGAGTCGGCGCTGGCACACAAATTCTGGATATTTGCTGGCGAGGATAATTAGGCGTCAGCCCAAATGTCTCGGGCGGATGCCGCTCGGTGGCGCCTCAAGAGGAAGTCGCCATCTTCAAGGAGAGGGATGCCTCAGGCATTGAAATTGAGCGTCAATCCCGGCTCCGGCCAGCGGCACTTGATGAGTTTTCCGGTGCCGGAGAGGGTTATATAGGCGTCGCGCATATCCTCGCCGCCAAAGGCGATATTGGTCACGAACGGGTCCGGCAGGGCGATGTGGGAATGCTCGCCATTCGGCTGCACGGTCGTTATCCCGCCCTTGAGAATGGTGGCGACGCAGACATTGCCGGCCGCAGAGATCCCGAGGCTGTCGAAATAACGAAGGTCCGGCATACCGGCGACGACGCGGCCCTTTGCGAAGGGCGAGGCCTGTTTCGCAACGCCCGGGCTTTCAAGATCATAGGCCCAGACGCGGCCTGTCATTGTATCGGCGAAGTAGACCGTCTTCTCGTCCGGCGACAGACCGACGCCATTGGGCGAAATATGGTTGTAGTCAAGCTCCTCGACGGTGTTGGAGCCCGCCCCCATGAAGTAGATGCCGCCAGTGTCCCGGCTGGTCTCATACGTTTTGCCGAGGTCGGTGAAATAGAGATTGCCGGCCTTGTCGAAAACGAGATCGTTGGGGCCTTTGAGGGGCCGATCGCCGCAATGGGTGGCGACCACTTCGACCTTGCCGGTGGACATGTCGACGCGTTCGATCCGCCCGCCGGAATAGTCTGGCGGACAATGACCCGGGATCAGCAGCCCGCCGCGGTCATGATAGGTGAAGCCGCCATTATTGGTGACCCAGAGTGCGCCGTCCGGACCGATCGCGAGCCCGTTCGGCCCGCCGCCCGGCTCGGCAATGGTCTCTGTCTTGCCGCCCGCCCAGCAGCGGGTGATCTTCTTGCTCTCGATCTCGACGACGATGATGGAACCGTTCGCCATGACGACCGGGCCCTCGGGAAACCGCAGCCCCTCAGCAATCACTTCAAAATCCATAGCTCACCTCCCTGATACGTCTCTTTTTCAGGGACTGTCGCGCTCGACAACGTGTGTTGCAAGCCGGACCGTTGGGGAAAGCTCTAGGGAGCGCTGCGCTCCAGCACGCGAAACGCGAATCCGTATTCGTTCTTCTCGTCGGCTGCCTGAACCGAGCGGCCAGCCTCGGTAAATTCACTCTCGTCAAACTCCGGAAAACAGGTGTCGCCTTCGATGTCGGCGTCGACTTCGGTGATATAGAGCCGGTCCGCCATCTCGATAGCGCGTTCATAGAGCGAGGCGCCGCCGATCACGAAGACCTCGTCCTCGCCATCCTTGGCGGCGATCGCTCTTGCCGCCGCCACAGCCGCGCTGAAGCTTGAATAGACACGCGCGCCGATCGCCGCATAAGCCCAGTCACGCGTCAGCACGATATTGGTGCGTTTCGGCAGCGGTTTGCGCGGCAGGCTCTCCCAGGTCTTGCGGCCCATTATGATCGGTTTGCCGGACGTGGATGTCTTGAACAGGGCAAGATCCCCCGACAGGTGCCAGGGCAGATCGCCGTCTTTACCGATGACACCGTTTCTCGACCGTGCAACGATAAGTGAGAGTTTGATGTCGCCAGCCATTACGAACCCTCCGCCTCACTGCCACTTGTCGCAGCAGCTGAATCAGCCCCATCCGGTCCTGTTCATTCAGCATAGTTTCAATTAGTTCAACCGCGTGCTCACACCAGTAGAAGAGTTTCAACACATGATCGAATTCTGGAACGCGCTCATTGCTGCCCTGACAAACAGTCAACCGGAGCAACTCCTGCCCGTCCTGCTCGGTTTGTCGGTGACATTTGCCGCGATCTTCTATTTCGGCGGGCGATTTTGGGCGTTTCTTTATTTTGTTACCATCCCTTTTCTGAACTGGTCGTTCGGTGTGATCGAACCGTGGTCGCTGGTTGGCGCGAATGAAACATTCACGAAGGGGATCGAGCTGCACCCGCTGACCATGGTCACCGGCCTGGTCTTCGTGTTTCGCGACTTCGTCCAGCGCGGCATGGGCCACAAGGTGCTCGTTGTCATGGCGCTCGCGATTGCCTGGTCGTTCTACTATGCATGGCCGGTGATCGCGCTCGCGTCGGGCATCGCGTTCGCGATCTCGGAAATGACCGACTGGCTGATCTACACCTTCACGAAATACCGTCTGTCGACCCGCATCGTCCTGTCCTCGGCCGTCGCCGCGCCCGTTGATACGACCATTTTCCTTTATGGCGCGGACCTCGCCCGCCAGATGCGCCTCGGCGAAGAGCCGGGCAATATGCTGCACTGGGCCAACTGGATCGTCTTCATCCTCGGCAAGATGGTCGGCGCGGTGATCGTCTCATACCTTGTCAGGCGCCGCGAGGAGGCTGGAAAGATCGATCCCTATGATGGCAGCGTCGAGCCGGAGACCGCAGAAGCGTTCCGATAGGCTCCCCGCTCGCCAGCCGCCCCTGCCCTGACGGCACGGTTTCCAAGCGCGTTCTCGTAGCTATTGTCCCTGAAAACACTTGTCAGGGAGGACATTCATGGAACTTGGAAAGAATACACCGGCCGTGGTCACAGGCGGCGCATCCGGTCTTGGCCGTGCGACCGCAGAAGCGCTTGCCGCGCATGGTGTGAAAGTCGCGATCTTCGACATTCAGGAAGACAAGGGCAAGGAGGTTGCCGACGCCATTGGCGGCATCTTCTGCAATGTGAACATTCTCGATGAGGCCTCCTGCGAGGCGGGCTTCGAGAAGGCGCGCGAGGCGCACGGCCAGGAGCGGATCACCGTGCATTGTGCGATGACCGCAAAAGGCGGCAAGACGCTGCGTTTCGACAAGGAGACCATGTCGTTCAAGCGCCTGCCAACCGAGAGCTATGAATTCGGCGCGGCCGGCATTCTGACCGCGTCCTACCGTATCGCGTCCATGTCGGCGCTAGGCATGGCGAACGCCGAGCCGCTCAATGATGATGGCGAACGTGGCTCGATCACGCTGACGGCCTCTGTCGCCGCGCAGGACGCGCAGATCGGCCAAGTGGTCTATGGCTCGTGCAAGGCCGGCGTGAACGGCCTCGTCTTGCCGATGGCGCGGGATCTGATGGATATCGGCATTCGCGTCAATTCGATCATGCCCGGCATTTTCGCAACGCCGCTAATGCTCGGCGCGCCGGACAAGGTGCTCAATAGTCTGGCAGCCTCGGTGCCCTTCCCCAAACGCCTCGGCAAGCCGGAAGAGTTCGGGTCGCTGGCCTGCGAGATTGCGCGGAATACCTATCTCAACGGCCATAATTTCAGGCTGGACGGATCGATCCGGATGGCACCGCGCTAGGGCCTGATCCTTCAACGCCCTCGTCCTTCGACTGTGCTCAGGATGAGGGCGTTTGGTTTTTCACGCTTTTCCTGAGCGAAGATCTAGACCGCGACCTTCGCCTTGATGTGCTTGTGCGCCTCATAGCCGACCAGTTCGAAATCCTCATACGCCCAGCCGAACAGATCGGTCTTGTCCGGGTTGAGGATCATCTTCGGGGGGCTGAGCGGCTCACGGGTGAGCTGAAGCTTCGCCTGTTCGACATGGTTGGAATAAAGGTGCGCATCGCCGAGCGTGTGGATGAATTCGCCCGGCTCCAGCCCTGTGGCGCGCGCCATCATCATGGTGAGCAAGGCGTAGGATGCGATATTAAATGGCACGCCGAGGAAGATGTCGGCGGAGCGCTGATAGAGCTGGCAGCTGAGCTTGCCGTCGGCGACAAAGAACTGGAACAGGCAGTGGCATGGCGGCAGCGCCATCTCGTTCACATCCGCCGGGTTCCAGGCCGAGACGACGAGGCGGCGCGAGTTCGGATTGGTCCTGATCTCGTTCAGCACCCACTCGATCTGGTCGATGGTGCGCCCGTCAGGCGCCGCCCAGGAGCGCCATTGCTTGCCATAGACCGGCCCAAGGTCACCATTCTCGTCGGCCCACTCATCCCAGATGGAGACGCCATTGTCCTTCAGATAGGCGATATTGGTATCGCCCTTCAGAAACCATAAGAGCTCGATAATGATGGAGCGCAGGTGGAGCTTCTTGGTCGTCAGCAGCGGGAAGCTCTCGGCAAGGTCGAACCGCATCTGCCGGCCGAACACGCCGAGCGTGCCTGTGCCTGTCCGGTCGCCCCTTGCAATGCCATTGTCGAGGACATCCCTGAGCAGGGCGAGATAGGGTATATCAGCTGAGTGGGGCATGAGATTATCAATGCCGACTCGGCCTTCGAAGTCCAGACATTCCAGCACCCGCCCCCAGCTTTTCGCGTCCTTTGCACAGGCTGACAGCCTGGCCGCGATCATGGCTAACCCAACATAAACCCCCGGTCAGCAAATTACCCGGCTCCGTCAGCATCCCCGAAAAGATTTCGGCACTAGGCTTTCGCGGTTGAGAGGATCTGGGCGGGATATGCGATGAATCTGGCAATTCGCAGCAGGGCAGCGAAGCGTCCGGCAGGGGTCCTCCGGCCATTCTCACTGGACATTTCAGGAAATGTTGCAGCGATCGCGGCCCTAACCATTCTGCCGATTTTCGGGGTTATCGCCCTGACGCTCGACACAAGAAACGTCATGAATACAAAGGTCGCAATGCAGTCTGCTTCGGATGCGGCAACGATTGCTGCCGCGATAGAGCTACTGAAGGATGCGAGTGACGAAGAGGTCAGGCGCGCTGCGATGGCGGCGATGCAGACGAAAGTCAGCATGGAGGCTGACGGGCTTGCCTGCACGATGGAGGACTTCTCGATCAGCGAGCACCGCGATGCGGTCCGTGCCGGCTGGACGTGCAATGAGCCGTCCGCCATCACCGCCGCTATCGGCAAGGAATCGATGCAATTCCCCGTCGCGACTACAGCGATGTATCATTACGGCATGGATGGCTGCGTTCTGGCGCTGGGCGAACACAATCCAACCGGCGTCGCTGTCACCGGGTCTGCGGCCGTGACGCTGGAGAGCTGCGCGGTGATCTCGAATTCTCGCAAAGACACCAGCATTGACATGGGCGGGTCCGGCACCCTGTCGACCACGTGCGCCTATGCGGCTGGGGGTATCGAAAACGGGTCCGTGATCTACACCACAGACTGCATTTCACCGATCGCCCATGGCCGGCCGACACCCGATCCTTATGCCGATCTGGAAATGCCCGAAGACTGGACCTCCTGGCCATGCATCTCGCCCACCAAGGTGAGCAAGAATGACATCTTCCTGACATGGGGACGCTACTGCTCTCCTGTCTCGGGCAAGGATGACATTGAAC
>NZ_JBARZC010000447.1:0-2775 GCF_049649345.1 Henriciella sp.
TTTCGAGGCCTTTGCCGTGCAGCCAGACGCCCGTCGAGGGCTGATCGAGCTCGACCGTAATCCTTGCCGTCCCGCCGAAATACGTCTCGCGGGGATCAATTTTCAGGTCCAGTTCATAAGCGAGCGGCCTGACACCATCAGGTAATGGGCCTCTCGGCGCAGCTTCATAGAGCTCCGACAGGTCTCGCTCATCCGGGTGCGGGGTCGGCCCGCACGCCGCAAGGAGTAGAATGATGAATGCGCCAAGGGCGAGGAGTCGACTCGACACGACTTGCTCCTGAATTTGCGCCGAATTGGAGCGTGCCAGCCACACCCGCTCAGCCATACGCAGCAATAGCTAAGGCGATTTGGCGAGAATCCGAAGCGGCAAACTGGCACTCACTGAAATTGATGCTAAGACCAGCCTCATGAAGATAGCGACCTGGAATGTGAACTCGATCAAGGCGCGGCTGCCGACCGTGATCGAGGTGCTGAAAACGATCGATTGCGACGTGATCTGCCTGCAGGAGATCAAGTGCGAGACCGACAATTTCCCCTACATGGAAATTGAGGAACTCGGCTATAATTGCGCTGTTCACGGCCAGAAAAGCTATAATGGCTTGGCACTGCTTTCCAAACACCCGCTTGATGACATCCAGAAAGGCCTTCCCGGCAATGAGGAAGATGATCAGGCGCGCTATATCGAAGCGCTGGTGATGAGCGATCAGCCGGTGCGCGTCGGAGGCCTGTACCTGCCAAACGGCAATCCGGCGCCGGGCGACAAGTTCGATTATAAACTCGGCTGGATGGCACATCTGGCGACCCATGCCGAAGCGCTGCTGGAGCAGGAAGACGCCTTCGTCCTGGCCGGCGACTACAACATCATTCCGCGCGATGTCGATTGCTGGGATATTGCCCGCTGGCGCGATGATGCGCTGGCTAGACCCGATGCGCGCGCGGCCTTTCAGAAGCTCAAATGGCTCGGTCTGACAGAGGCCTTCGAAGCGGCCGATGGCCGGGCGCACGAATACTCGTTCTGGGACTATCAAGGCGGCGCCTGGCCGAAGGGGCACGGCATCCGTATCGACCATCTCCTCCTGTCACCGCAAGCCGCTGACAGGCTGGAAAGCGTCGAGATTTACAAGAAGGCGCGCGAGATGGAAAAGCCGTCAGACCATGTGCCGGTCATCGCGACGCTGAGCGCAAGCTGAGCCTATTTGTTAGTGGCGCATATCCGGTTATAGGCGGCAACGCCTTCATTCAGGCTGGCGGCCTTTGCCTGCAACTCGCTTTCCAGCGTGAACAGCTCTTCCTTCAGGGCTTCATATTCAGCCTTGGCCTGATCGGCAGTGTCCGCATGGTCTGCGGTCCAGTTCCGAGTAGCTTCGACCTCTTCCCAATGGTCGCCAGCGTCTTCGACCGAGATAACCAGCTCATCGCGATCGGTTTTCAGGGCCGCAGCTTCAGCTTGCTGCGCCTTCAGCGCTTTCCCTTTCTGGTAGCAGCTGGCGGAAGCCATAGCCGGCAGAAAGGTGGAAGAGATAATTGCAGCAACGGCCATGGTTGTGCCGTAACGAAATGAAGAAGTCTTTGTCATGACTCCACTCCTAGCTTCTGTTTCGTGAAGCCTCGCTGAACAAATTGGCCTTTTCTGGGCCTCAATCTGGCATCGTCAGTCCACCTTACAGATCGGCATAGACATGGCGCTCACCGGCAAAGCCCTCATGGGTGACGGCGCCGCAATGAGCCGGGCCAACCAGCCGGGCAAACTTGGCAAGCGCGCCGGAGCCATAGCGGGTCTGGTGGGGTTGCCACTTGCGCTTCCGGTCTTCCAACTCGGCAGGCGTAAGGCGCACATCGATGGTGCCATTTTCGGCATCGATCATGATCAGGTCGCCATTCTCAATGAGCGCGATCGGGCCGCCCTCCTGGGCTTCCGGGCCGACATGCCCGATGCAGAAGCCGCGGGTCGCGCCAGAAAACCGGCCATCCGTGATCAGTGCAACCTTGTCGCCCATGCCCTGCCCGTAGAGCGCGGCTGTCGTTGACAGCATCTCGCGCATGCCAGGCCCTCCCTTGGCGCCTTCATAGCGGATGACGAGCACGTCGCCTTCTTCATACTGTTTGTTCTCGACCGCCTTGAAACAGGCTTCTTCGCCATCAAAGACACGGGCCGGACCCTGGAATTTGAGGCTCTGAAGGCCGGCTACTTTCACAATGGCCCCGTCTGGCGCGAGGGAGCCCCAGAGGCCAACAACACCGCCTGTTTTCGTGATCGGCTTGCTGGCCGGGTAGATGACCTTCTGCTCCAGGTTCCAGGTCACCTCTTCGAGGTTTTCCGCCCAGGTCTTGCCCGTCACGGTGATGCAATCGGCGTTGATCAGGCCTTCTTCGTGCAGCGTCTTCATCAGCATCGGGACGCCGCCCGCCGCGCCAAAATCCTTGGCCACATATTCGCCGCCGGGCTTGAGGGAGGCGATGTAAGGCGTCTTCTGGAAGATCTCGGCGACGTCCTTAAGCTCGAACTGCACGCCGCACTCATGCGCCATCGCCGGCAAATGAAGCGCAGCATTGGTTGACCCGCCTGTTGCAGCCACAACGATTGCGGCATTCTCGAACGCTTCGCGCGTACAGATATCGCGGGGGCGCAGGCCGCTCTCGACAAGGCGCATCACGGCCTTTCCGGACTCGACTGCATACTCGTCGCGATTGGCGTAGGGCGCCGGCAAAGCTGACGACAGAGGCAGGGCAAGCCCGATCGCTTCGGAGACACAAGCCATTGTATTTGCAGTGAAT
>NZ_JBARZC010000448.1:0-5915 GCF_049649345.1 Henriciella sp.
CCCGAATTCAGTCCTGGTCTGCCGCAAGTCCCCGACTCTGCGGCCGCCCGGGCTGGCGCGCGACCAGTCCGGTCGATGGCAAGGGGGGCCCGTCCGCCATTTCGGTCTTGTCCGGGATGTTCAGTCATGACGGGTTCATCTGGCCGTGGCATACTCTCCCTCGCGGCGCAAAAGGACCCGCCGCGCATTCAGGAGGGGACGATGCTCACACGTCTTTTTTTCGCGGCAGGCGCGCTCGCGGCGCTTGGCCTTCCCACACACGCCCAGACGAAGACCGGCATGATGCAGGCGCAGTGCCAGATCAATGGCGCGCCGGCGCAGATGCAGCTGCAATATGAAGCGATGGGCGGCTATGGCATCACGACCGGGCCGGGCGTCAATCCGGGCATTACCGGCGTCATATCCGATGGCTCGGTGACCTATTACTGGCAGGGCGTGCTGACTGGCGCCTTCGGGACGCTGCAGCTGTCGGGGGAGAATAATTTCCTCAAATTCTATGACCAGAACGCCTATAATCGCGAGACGGTGCTCGAGGTCACGATGACGAGCGATACCACCTTCTATCTCGAAGATGTCTACGGCAATTATCCCGGCCAACACCCCTGCCAGATCACCGCGATGAACTGACGGGGCCGCGTGTGGCTCAAATCCAACTGGCGGCGCGCAGGACTGTCTGCTAGGGTCGTCGCCGGCTGGGGCGTCACAGAGGGACGTCATATGAGACACATGATTGCGAGCTTCGCGCTCGCCGCTACAGGGCTGGTTGCCCTTCCGGTCAGCGCGCAGATCCAGGCCGAGCTTCCGCAGGTCGAGCTGCCGACCAAGAAGCCGCCGCTCAGCAAGGTGCCGAAGCTGTCGGAGGCAGTAAAGCCCGGCCAAGCGCGGCTTGCCGGCTGCATCCGCCATCAGGTCTACAACACCCAGTCGGTCAACCAGATTTCGACCGCCTTCACCCTGATCACCAGCGAGGGCGACCGGACGTTCAATTTCGAGGCCGACCGGATCCGCTACATTCCGCCGGGGACGGGCCTGCCTCTGCCGACGGCGGCGCAGACCGACAAATGGGACCGCATCCTCGACACGCTCGAGCGCGCGGCCGCGGCCGGTAAACCCCTGCTGATTGACTACAGCACGCCGTCGAATGAGGTGTTCGGCATGTATGTGCAGTGGTCGGAGAATTGTCCTTAGCGCGCGCTTTCAGGTCTGCGCCTCCCTTTTTCGAGCGCTGGTGGTTCGAGCGCTATTGGCGCGCTTACCGGGTGCGGCCTTGGCCGGCTCGCGGCCGCCTTCGCGATGGGTCCGGAATTGCCACGAAATTGTACCGGAACTGGCCTTTCGCCGACGCAGCTCCTCCGGGCGTTGCGGACACTGGCGCCGGGGCTCGGGATCTGCTTGCGGGTCTGGGTGTGGTCCGGCTAGAGCTGTGAGCGCAACCCGGAGCCTGCCTGACATGACCCTTGCCCCCTTCCATCTCGCCTTCCCCGTGCATGATCTTGCCGCCGCCCGCGCCTTTTATGGCGGCGTGCTCGGCTGCCCGGAGGGGCGCCATTCGGACCATTGGGTCGATTTCGATTTTTACGGCCACCAGATCGTCGCGCATCTTGCGCCGGACGAATGCGGCTCGCGCACGACCAATCCGGTCGATGGCAAGGGGGTTCCCGTGCGCCATTTCGGCCTCGTCCTCGACATGGAGACCTGGCAGCGGCTTGCCGATGATCTTACGGGAAAAGTCGATTTCCTGATCGAGCCGCATATCCGCTTCAAGGGCGAGACCGGCGAGCAGGCGACGATGTTTTTCTCTGATCCGTCCGGCAATGCGATCGAGATCAAGGCCTTCGCCGATATGGCGCGCCTGTTTGCGAACTAGGCCCCGGCCTTTTGGGCTGGCCGAGCCTTATTCCGCCTCGTCGATGGGCGGGAAGACCCGGTCCTTCAGACCGTCGCAGTCGGCTTCATTGAGCAGCGTCTCCAGCCCGTCCGGCGCAGCGCTTTGCGGTGTCAGGCGCCACATCACCTTGCCGCGCTGGGTGTCGCCATCCACCTCGGTTACCTGGTCGAACATGACCTCATCGCCGGGCCCCTGCAGGCCGTTTGAAAGCTCGGTGGTGAAGCTCGCATAATAGGCGGCCGCTTCCTGATGGATGCTTCCGTAATTCTCGCCCGAGAGCATGCCGTTCGCCGCGACTTCGATCTCGAGCGCTTCAGTGACATTCTCGTCGTCGCGGTAATAGCAATAAGTGCCGGCATCGAGCGGGTTGGGCGCGGCTGGTTCCGGGGCAGTGTCCTCGGCAGTAAAGTCGGTGGCCGGGTTGCTGGCAGGGGCATCGGCATTGCCGGCCTCTTCGCCATCAGGTGCGCCGCCGCCACATGCCGCCAGCGCCACCGCGCTGGCCATAAAGAGAAGTCTGCGCATGTCGGCTCTCCCTTGATACATACCGGTATAAGCTCTTGTAACGAGACTTTCACCTTGGCGCCCTCTGAGCAAGCAATTTCAACGCTCTAGACGCCGCGCCCGGGCAGGCTTCAGGCAGGATAAAGCATCGCTCTTGCGTCAGGGCCGCCAATCGCGGGCTTACAAAGACCACTACCCAAAGCCATGCACGCACACTATGTCTAGAGACTGCACAAGGGCTGCGGCGTTCGTGGACGCTAGTTGTCCGCCGACCTTAAGTTCCGTCAGGGAACTGGCTCTGGGACTGGCCGTGGCCTATCCTATCCGGTGCCCACCTAGTTAATAGGTCGACGGGACACGAGAGCTGAGACGGCGTCTGCGGTTCTTGTGCGCTTGACTTTGACCGGGCGCTGGCAGAACGGGAACACCGTTCATGTCAGACACGCTCCTTCCCATCACCCTTTGCCTGTTTTCGGCTGTAACGGTCGCGCTTGCCAATTTTGTGGTCAAGCGCGGCGGCGATGTGCTGAGCGCGCGGATGGTTCTGTCGCTGAGTTCAGCCCTCAGCATGCTGCCATTCGCCTTTGTGGTGCCGTTCCCGGAAGCCGGTCTCTGGCCGGCCATCGCCATGGCGATCGGGGCGCACTGGATCTACCAGTTCTTCATGATCCGGGCGCTGCACAGGGGAGACCTGTCGCTCGTCTTCCCGGTGATGCGGGGGCTTGCCCCCTTGATGACAGCGATCATCGCTGTCTTCGCGCTGAACGAATATCCAGGCCCGCTCGGCTGGGCAGGGCTGTTGCTCGCATCCCTGGCGCTGCTTGTCTTCGCGCTGCCGCAGGGCCAGTCGCTGGACCAGAAGAAGCTCAACCAGACGGCCCTCTTCTGGGCGCTGCTGACAGCGCTCGGCATCGGGCTCTACTCTGTCACCGATGCCCACGGCGTCCGCATCGCAGAGAACCGCTTCACCTTCATCGTCTGGCTTTTCCTGCTCGACTGGATCGGCACGACGACCGTCGCAATGTGGACCCGCCGGGGCCAGCTCTATCGCCGTCTGAGGCCGCAACTGGTCGGCGGCACGATTGGCGGGGTCGCCAGCGTCTTCTCCTATGGCGCAGCGCTGCTCGCCTTCTCGATGACACAGGCAGCGACTGTGACCGCGATCCGTGAAACTTCTGTCGTTTTCGGCGCGATCCTCGGCGCGGTTTTCCTGAAGGAAGGCCTTGGCAAACGCCGCATCCTTGCCGCCTGCGTCCTGGCGGCAGGCCTGCTGATGCTGGAAGCCTGAGGCTTAATCCTCCTTTCGCACATCCCGGCTATAAGCGGGCGCAATGAAGTTTGCCCGACACCTTGCCGGATATCTGCCAGTCAATCTGGCCTCAGCGCTTGCCTCATTTGGCGGGGTTTATGTGTTCACGCGCCTGCTCGGCGCTGACGACTATGGCCGCTATGCGCTGATGTTTTCCGTCATGGCGCTGATCCATACAGCAACGCTCGCGCCGGCCGAGGCGGCGGCTTATCGTTTCACGGCTGCCGCCGAAGCGAAGGGCGAGACGGCAGACCACTTTGCGACCGTACGCAGCCTCCTCTTGCGCTCGCTGGTCGCGTCGGCGCTCTGCATGGCTCTGCTCGCCCTGATTGTCAGCGGCATGCCTGACTATCTGCGGCTTGTGCCATGGATCGCTGTCCTCCTGCCGCTCGGCACGATCCTTCAGACCGCGCTTGAAGCTCACAAGGCCAGCCAGCAGGTGAGCCGCTATGCGATGGTTGCGAGCTTCAACCTGCTGGGAGGCTTTCTGATTGGCGCGCTCATCGCGTGGCAGACAGATGCAGGCGCTGCGGCGCCGTTTATCGGCATCGCCACGGCAGGCTTTCTCCTGTGCGCCGCAGAACTGCCCTGGCTTCTTTCAAGGGCGAAAGGCGGCCTCAGCGATACCCAGAGACGCCGCATCTATCTCGCCTATGGTCTCCCCATCGCAGCGGCGCTCAGCCTCGACCTGCTCCTGTCAGCCGCAGACCGATTGCTGATCGCACTCTTCATGGGTGAGGCCGCTGTCGGGGCGTATGCGGCAGGCTATGGCGTTGCCGACAAGACGGTGCTTCTGCTCTGCGCCTGGGCAGCGATGGCGGGCGCGCCGCTGGTGATGGCTGCCTATGAAGGCGAGGGCAAGGCGGCGGCGGCGCTTGAGGCGCGCAGTCTTATCAGTTTCATTCTCCTGCTCGGCCTGCCTGCCGCCACAGGGCTTGCCCTTGTCGCAGAGCCTCTGGCCGAAGCCATGATCGGCGAGGATCTGCGCGCAGGCGCCACGCAGATCATTCCGTGGATCGCCTTTGCCGGCCTGATGAACGGTCTCCTGATCCATTATTTTTCCGAAGCCTTCCAGCTTGCCAAGAAGACAGCCGAGCGCGCCTTGCTGATGAGCGTGCCTGTTGTCGTGAACATCGCCGCAAACCTCGTCCTCATTCCGCGCTTTGGCCTGCTGGGCGCCGTCGCCTCGACCGTTGCAGCCTATGCTGTTGGGATCATCCTGCTTGGCGTTCGCGGCCGGCGCTATGTTGCCCTGCCAATGCCATGGATGGATGCCGGCCGGGTCGCGCTGGCCTGCCTCGCCATGTGGCCCGTAGTCATGCTGGTGCCGCAATTTGGCAGCTGGATAGAGCTGCTCGCCAAGGCCCTCGCAGGCGGCCTCACCTATATCGCAGTCGCCTGGGCGCTCGACGCTGGCGGCGCCAGATCATTCGTGCAAGACAGTCGCCGCGCATCCAGTCAACCCGGAGCTTCGTAACAAGAAACATGACCGACACACAGAAAGACCTAGGAACCGCCGCCGACAAGGCGAACCAGATCTGGGGCGACCTGATCCCCGTGATCGGCTTTGTGCTGGCCTACAATATACTGCGCATCGGCAAGATCGACACGGCCTGGATCGACGCGGACTCCGCGCTCTACTGGGCGACAGGTGTTTTGATCGTCCTGACGATCGGCGTGATCGCCCACAAGCTCAGCAACAAGCAGAAAATCCCGCCCTTCCTCATCGTCAGTACGGTGATTGTCGGCGGCTTCGGTCTGCTGGGCATCCTGCTTCAGGAAAAGTCCTTCATCTATATCAAGCCGACCATCCAGAACCTGTTCCTCGCCGCGATCATCTTCGGCAGCATGGCGATGGGCCACAATGTCTGGCGCGTCATGTTCAAACAGGTCTTTTCGCTGCCGGATCATGCCTGGACCCAGCTCGCCATACGGTGGGGGCTATTCTTCGTCGCCATGGCCTGCTGGAACGAATATCTCTGGCGCACCTACGCGCCGGGCTTCGAAGAGCCGCTGAAATTTGCCGGCCTGCTGATCGCACCGGCTGGCAGCTATGAGTTTCTTGGCATGACATTCGGCGACAAGAACGCCGAGGATATCTGGGCGAACTGGAAGCTCGGCAATATGGTGATCACCTTCATCTTCGGCGCAGCCAACGTGCCCTATACGCTGAAACATCTGCAGGATGAGCCTGAAAGCGACGGGTCGACGTCT
>NZ_JBARZC010000449.1:0-2338 GCF_049649345.1 Henriciella sp.
GGAAAAGGCCACCTATTCGCCCGGGCGCAGGTCCTTTGAGATATTGTCGAGGACAGCGTTGACGAAATTGGCTTCCGTCTTGTCGAAGAAATCATGTGCCAGAGACACATACTCATCGAGGATTACAGCTTTTGAAAGCTCCTGATGTTCGACGAGTTCGCCTGTCGCAGCGCGTAGAATGGCGCGGGTTGTGGAATCGAGGCGCGCCAGTTTCCAGCCCTTGTTGAGCCTTGCCAAAATCGCTTGATCGACTTTTTCCTGATTGGTGATGACACCCTGTACAATGGACTTGAAGAGATCCGGATCGGCCTCTTCGACAGGCTCTTCGTCCTCGCCAAAGCCGAGCCGGTCTTCCATGAATTCACGGATAACGGCTTTCAGGCTGTCGTCGGTCTGCTCCATTTTGTAGAGCGCCTGCACAGCGGCCAGCCGCGCGCCGGCCCGGCGGGCGCGAATGACGTCAAAGGGGAGTTTCTGGCTGTCGATCATCCGACGAATTTTTTCCTGAGCTTGAGCATTTCGAGGCAGGCGACCGCGGCATCCCTGCCTTTGTTCTTGCGCTTACGGTCTGCACGGGCGAGCGCCTGATCTTCATTCTCGACCGTCAGGATGCCATAGCCGATTGCCAGCCGCCGCTCTACAGCAAGATGCATCAGGCCGCGCGCACTCTCGCCGCAGACATAGTCATAATGGGTCGTCTCGCCCCGAATGACGCAGCCAAGGGCGATATAGCCATCATAGCGTCCGCTGTCGGCGGCCATGGCGATAATGCCCGGCACTTCAAACGCGCCTGGTACCTCGATGGTCTCGACCACAACGTCTTCGCTTTCAAGCGTTTCGGCCACGCCAGCCTCGAGCTCGCGCGAGATATGGTCATAATAGCGCGACGTCGCGATCAGGATGCGGTGAGGCATTTCAGGTCTTGCTTTCGTTCAGGGTTTGCCAACCTTCGATGTTGAGACCGTAGCCTTCAAGACCGGCAACTTTTGTAGGTTGAGTATCGGATAGGAAAATCATCTTGCGCACGCCAAGTTCGCGCAGGATTTGCGCCCCGACGCCGTATTCGCGCAAGGGGGTGTGCGGATCGTCATCCGGGGTCTTTAGGCCAAGCCGGCTCGCGATCGAATTGGGCCGCATCGTATTGACGAAGACAACCACACCGGGGTTTTCAGATTCAGCAATTATCTGCATGGCCCGGGCAACGAGGTTCGACCTTGGACCCTTCTGGCCGAGTACATCAGCCAGGACGTCCGTGCGATGGACGCGGACCAGCACTGTTTCATTGGCATCGATCTGGCCATGAACCACGGCTATATGTTCGGAATTGTCGATCGCGTTACGAAAGACGACGGTCTTGAACCCTTCGCCATATTCGCTTTCCAGCGGAGCTTCGACGCGCCGTTCAAGGTAGCGGTCGTTCTTGCGGCGCCAAGCGATAAGGTCGGCGATCGTGCCGATCTTGAGGCCGTGCAGCTGGGCGAAGGATACAAGCTCCGGCAGGCGCGCCATGGAGCCGTCGTCGTTCATGATCTCGCAGATGACGCCGGCCGGATAGAGCCCCGCCATGCGCGAAATATCGACGGCCGCTTCGGTATGGCCCGCCCGGACCAGGGTCCCTCCGTCACGTGCCACAAGTGGAAAGACATGGCCCGGAGAGACGATGTCGTGATGGTCCATGGTCGGATCGATGGCGACAGCAATGGTTTTGGACCTATCAGCGGCGGAGATGCCTGTGGTCACGCCTTCCTTGGCTTCGATGGACACCGTGAAGGCCGTCTGCATGCTTTCGCGGTTGTCGCGCGCCATCATGTCGAGATTGAGCGTCTTGGCCCGCTCCTGAGTCATCGACAGGCAGATAAGGCCCCTGCCGAAGCGCGCCATGAAGTTGACTGCTTCGGGGGTCGCGAAACTTGCGGGGATGACGAGATCGCCTTCATTCTCCCGGTCCTCGGCATCGACCAGGATGAACATGCGGCCATTGCGGGCATCTTCTATGATTTCATCGATCGAGGAGATCGCGGCGTGAATATCATCGCTCATAAATCTATCCGTTTTCGGGGGCATCTGCCCCGATCATCCGCGCCACGTAACGCGCCAGCATATCGACCTCAAGATTGACCTTGCTGCCCACCTGCAATTGGCCGAGCGTCGTGACCTGCCAGGTATGCGGAATAATGGCGACATCGAAGGTTCCATCATCATTCGCGACCGCCACCGTAAGCGATACGCCGTCAATCGCGACAGAACCCTTCGTGGCAAAATATCGCGCGAGGTCGGCGGGGGGACGGATCGTAACGCGGTGGCTTTGGCCCTCATCCTTGATGGAGACCACTTCGCC
>NZ_JBARZC010000450.1:0-1670 GCF_049649345.1 Henriciella sp.
GGTCCCGCCGGGCTGTCGATCCCATCGGAGAGCGCCGGCAGAAAATCGGTGACATGGGCGGCGTCGAGAACGGCGTGCAATTGTTCATCCGACACCCCCTCGCGGCCGAGCAGGATATTGTCCCGCAAAGTTTCGTCGAAAAGGGCGGCGTCTTGGGTGACGACCGAAAAAAGACCGCGCAGCGCCGTCAGGTCGTAGTCTGTGATTGCATTGTCACCGACGGTGACAATGCCGCTTTGCGGGTCGACGAGGCGTGTGAGCACATTGAAGACCGTGCTTTTGCCCGCGCCCGATGCACCGACCAGCGCCGTGGTCTTTCCCGCCTCTGCCACGAAACTGGCGTTGCGCAGGACGGGAAGGTCTCCGTATTGCAGGGCGACATCCTTCAGCGCGACGCGCGGCGCGGTGTCCGGAACCGGCTTTGGCTGTGCCGGAGGCAGGATCGTCGCACGCAGGTTAAACACGTATTGCAAGCGCTCGACACTGGCGGCCGCCATCTGCCATTGACCGCTCATCATTCCCAGACGGCGCAGAGGATCGAATGCAAGCGCCATGGCGGTGAAGAACGCCATGAATTCGCCATCCGTTTTTTCGCCTGCGATGATCTCTGATCCGCCATAGATCAACACCGCAAGAAACCCGATCCCCGTCATGATATCGATCAGCGCCGGCACAGTTGCCTGACCGGCCGCTGTGCGCACTTCGGCCCCGACGCCTTTCCTGATCAGTGCGTCGTAGCGGCTGGCCTGATAGTCCTCGAGCGCGTTCAGCTTGATCTGATTGACACCGTGAAAGACCTCGTCCAGTCGCGTGGCGACATCGCCCGCGATCTCACGCGCATTTCGGGCACGACGGCGGATGTAGGCCTGCACCATGAGCGACGGCATGACCAAAAGCGGAATGCCGACGATTGCCAGAAGGGTCCATTGCCAATCGATCCACAACGCGACCCCCAGCAGGCCAATCAGCGAAACGAAGTCCCGCGCGATGGCGGTGAGGATGGCGCTCCAGACACTGTTGATCTTAGAGACGTCGCCCTGCACCCTCTCGATCAGCTGCCCGGGCGGATGAATCTGGAAAAAGCCGGAATCGAGCGACATCAGATGACGCAACAAATGCTTGCGCATCGCGGCCGCGGTAAATTGCTGGATGCTGGCCATCAGGACGCGCTGCCCCGCCGAGGTCACGCCACGCACGAAGAAGACAGCCATTACCGCAAGCCCCACGAAATAAAGCGCATTCCGGTCGCCTGAGGCGAACACATCATCGAACATCGGCTGCACCAGACGGCTGATCAGTGCGAGCATCGAGCCTTCGATGACCATCAGGATGATCGCAGCCACCAAGAGCCCCTTGTGATGACGCAGATAGTCGCGCCACAGCCACCAGAACAACCGGGTCGCAGTCTGGTGTCGGGATTTGTCCGCAAGGGTTTTGGGAGGCGGCATGAACGGCCTTTTCATAAGAGATCGCATGCCGGTCTAATGCCATTTGGGTGTATGGAGCAAGCGAGCGCTGGTTGACCTTACCCCGCGCGGGTCTACAGTCGGGCCGTCTGTAATATGAAGGCTTTCCCCATGTCGCTCTCTCACGGTCGTCCCTATCTGGCGATCCCCGGTCCCTCTGTCATTCCCGATCGCGTCTTACAGGCGATGAACCGGCCATCGCCG
>NZ_JBARZC010000451.1:0-3841 GCF_049649345.1 Henriciella sp.
CAGCTGGCCGAGCACGCCATGCCCGATAACCAGCCCAGGAAGCTCAGAGCGGGTGACCGCATGATGCGCCGTCGCGGCGAGCGCGAGAAGGACGTCGCTTTCACGCCCCTGCGCCCCAAGACGCACAGCGCGGGCGGCCGGAATAACAACGTGCGAAGCCGTGGCGCCGAACAGGCCGCTCGCGTCTTCATAGCAATTGGCGCCCGGCACAAAGACATGTTCGCCGACCCAGTCTGGTGCGCCCTTGGACTGGACGACCCGGCCGACCGATTCATAACCGGGCACGAGCGGATAGGAGAGACCTGGAAAGGGCGGCATGTCGCCGGACCAAAGGAGCCTTTCGGTCCCTGTGCTGACACCGCTCCAGTCTATTTCGACAAGCAGATCGCCCTCTTTCAGAGGCTTCAGATCGAGACGGTTGAGCCCGACCTGGCGGTGTCCGGTAAAGACGATGGCGTCTGATTGCAGCCCGAGCTTACGGATCACGCCCGCGTTTTGTTGCGAACCTTCAGCAGTATTCCCATGAGCTGGTTGCGCTGAATTGATCATGGTGTCAGCATAAATTGACAGTTTGGATTGTCAAACTTTATTTACGATGCGCGGATGACTCGAACGAGGTCTGGCAGGCCGGTTTTAAGGACACGCGTCTCGCTGAAGCCGGCCTGGTCGAGCATCTGGCGGATTTCCGAAGAGGTTCGCGCGCGCCCTGATCCCATCGCCCAGAGATAAAAGCCGAAATAGGCATCACCGACTTTTGGCGAATCGGCCATTGGTTCGCCGATCAGGAGCACGCCGCCCGGCTTCAGCGCCTTGCGCGCCCGTGACAGAAGGGTCGCGACCCGGTCATCATCATGATCGAGGCAGACCCGGATCAGCGTGATGAGATCCGCCCCGTCCGGCCAGTCTTCCTCGAACATGTTTCCCGCATGGACGTCCGCAGAGATGCCCGCGTCCTCCAGCCTCTCTTGCGCGAGCTCCGCCACAGCGGGCAATTCAAACAGGGAGAGGTCGAGGCCGGGCGCGTCTTCGGCTGCCATGCGCAGGAATGTCCCATCCCCGCCGCCGACATCGAGCAGCCGCTCATGACGAGCAAAGCTATACGCGCGCAGCACCTCAGCGGCGACTGCGAGCTGGGTGTCCCGCATCAGATTGGAATAGGTTTCCTTTACGGCGCGGTCGGCATCCATGTCCGAGGGCGACGGAGAATAAATCCAGTACTGGGCGAGCGCGGTTGATTTCGAACGGTTTTCCAGGAGCGCGGCAGGGTCTGTCATGTCAGAATAGAGGTGATCGTGATGGGCAATCATGCCCTGCAGGCCGGGATTGCCGAGCACTGCGGCGCCCACGCTCCCCAGCCCGTAGCGCCCCCCGGATCTCGCCTCCAATATGCCGAGCGCCGCTGCGCCCTTCACAAGGCGGGCCGCCCCGTCCTGCGGCAGGCCGCAATGATTGGCGATCTCCCGCAGGGTCAGGCTTTGCACCTTCAGCACGGGCAGGAGCTCAAGGCGCACACAGGCGAACAGGATTTGCGAATAGACGAAGCCGGCGCAGAGATCGAAGACGCCGGCAGCCTTCGAACGAGCGACAAAGCGGGTCGGCCAGAAGCCGGAACAGAATGTCTGGAAGCCCGGACTGGCATAAAGCGCAGAGCGGGCGTCTTTCAGGCGATCGAGAAGAGAGGCCTTCCTTGCCGCGGCGCGCTCAGGCGACGTCTTGGACAAGGTGTTCAGGGGTGAGGCGGACGGCTTGAGCATGGATGAGTTGGCGCAGGCTCTCTGTCCCGGCGCACAGCGGAACCGAATCGGCTGCCGCCTCTATCGCGCCGCGCAGGCGCTGATAGGTGCCGGAAACGCCATAGGACTCAACCGCGCTCGGCCGGCAATTGCGCGTGTCCTGCTTTGCCGGCTTGCCGAGGTCTTCAGGCGAGAGCACGGCATCGCGCAGATCGTCAGCAAGCTGATAGGCCTGTCCGAGATATTCTCCGAGCGGCCGCCAGCCTGCATCGCTGGCTCCGACCGAGACAGCCCCTGCCCGCGTGGCCGCGACGAACAGCGCCGCCGTTTTGGAATTATGATACGCTTCGAGATCGATCTCGGCTTCGCTTTCCCAGGCCTGCCCGGCGCAGATGCCATTGGGCGGCGCGGTCGCATCGGCCATGACGAGCGTCAGCTCGCGGAAATAGGTGGGGGCCTTGAGCGCCAGCGTCTGGAAGGCCAGAACGATCATCGCGTCCCCGGCGAGGACGGCAATCGGCTCGCCATAGCGGATGTGAACCGAAGCCTTGCCGCGGCGCTGGTCGGCGTCATCGAAACAGGGCAGATCGTCATGAACGAGCGAGGCGCAATGCAGCAGTTCGAGCGCGGCTGCCGCGGCCAGCGCATCGCTGAGATCGACGCCCGGTTCGCAGGCGCTTGCCACAGCAAGGCAAAGCTTCGGGCGCACACGCGCGCCGCCGGGAAACACGGCATGCTGCAAGGCTGATTTCAGTTTGGGCGGACAGTTATCGGCCTTCCCTGTGCACAGGGCCTGCTCAAGATACGCACTGATTTGGGCATCAACTGTCATGTCGCCTCCTGATTGCCACTTTATATAGACACAGACTTGTGTCAACAAAGATTGACGCTTTAAAGTGTCCATTGGAGGGCCCGCCACGCTCATGCGACCCAGGATCGTCATCATTGGTGCAGGCATTGCGGGGCTTACGGCCGCCGCCATCCTGTCTCGCCATGCCGATGTGACTGTCGCCGAGCGGGCGAGCGATCCGGGAGGCAAGATCGAGACGCGCGATATTGGCGGCCAGCCCGTCGATTGCGGCCCCACCGTGCTGACGCTCCGCAGCGTTTTCGAGACGATCTTCCGCGAGGCCGGCGCCGTGCTGGACGATCATCTCACCCTCAATCCGGCAGACGAACTCGCCCGGCATTTCTGGAGCGGCGGGGCCGCGCTCGACCTTTATTCCGATCTCGATCGGAGCTATGAAGCGGTCGCGCAATTCTCCTCGCGCGGCGAAGCGGAAAAATATCTCGCCTTCAGCAACATGGCGGGCCGGGTTTTCGAGACGCTGTCCTCCTCCTTCATGCTCGCGCCTGAGCCGGATTTCTTCAAACTGCTCACCTCGCGCTCGGCCGTCCAGCTGCTCGGGCTGAACCCGTTCGAATCGCTCTGGCAGGTGCTCTCGAAACAGTTCGATGACCCGCGCCTGATCCAGCTTTTTGCGCGCTATGCCACCTATTGCGGGGCCTCGCCTTTCCTCTGCCCCGGCACGCTGATGCTGGTCGCCCATGTCGAGCGGCTCGGCGTCTGGAAGATCCCCGGCGGACTCACGCTGCTGGCGCAGGCCCTTGCGCGCCTCGCCGAAGAGAATGGGGCTAGCTTCGAGTATGGCGCCCATGTCGAGGAGGTCGAGTTCACCGCCGGAAAGCCGAGCGGCGTGCGTCTGGCAGGCGGCAGGCGCATCGCCGCAAAAGCCGTCATCTGCAATGGCGACGTTGCGGCGCTGGCAGGCGGCGAGTTCGGCAGGAATGCGGCCCGCGCCCTGCCGTCCCGCTCGGACACACGCTCCCAGAGCGCGATGACCTGGACGTTCGCCGCCGGTCAGGACGGCCCCGCCCTCAGCCATCACAACGTCTTCTTCTCGGATGACTACAAGGCCGAGTTCGACGCTGTCTTCGACGAGCGCGCTGTTCCCGGCGACCCAACCGTCTATCTCTGCGCGCCCGATAGCGGCGGCCCCCAGCCCTATTTCAGCCTGATCAACGCGCCTGCAGACGGCGATACGCACACCTATTCCGACGAGGAGACCGCCCAATGCCACGCCCGTATGACAAGGCGCCTGCAGAGC
>NZ_JBARZC010000452.1:0-1741 GCF_049649345.1 Henriciella sp.
GGGCGATGCTTAGCCCCTCAAACTTTGCCGCGCCAATCGCGTCCGCCCCGTCATCATCGATCCAGCGCATCGAAAACGGGACCAGGGAAAGGTTCGGCGCATCCTCGATGCCGTCAAAACAGCCTGAGAGATAGTCATAGAAAGTCTCCGGAGAGCGGCCGATAAAGGCGAGGTCTGCGCCGTCGCTGAAGGCGAGGAGGCGGGCTGAAGCGCGGCGCAGCGCGTCGAGGTCTTCAGGGTGAGGCGGATCGACCTTGCCGGCCTGCTTGAGCCACGTGCCGAGCTGTTCGCGTTTCGCAAAATCCCAGCGGAATGGTTTCGCCATGGCCTCTCCCCATCCTTACCGCGCGCCGCGGGCGGCCTCGCCAGCGGAACAAGTCACATCTACTGGTCGTTACATTCTGCATACTCCCGTCCGGAGGGGTATGGTTCAATAGTGGGTATCCAAGCTTTGAAAAAAGGATTTCTGTCGGGTCAGCCTGAAACGGCCTATACGCATTGGGCGATCATCGGCCTTTTCGTGTTCGCGTCCGTGTCTGCGCTCTCGTTCGCGCAGGCCTTCTTCATTCCCGTTGTTTTCGGCGTTCTGCTGGCCCTGATCCTCAGCCCGATCCGGCGCGCGCTGGGCAGTCTCGGCATTGGTCCCGGCATCGCTGCCGCGATCACGATGACGATCTTCTGCGCCGCGGCCGCCGTCCTGCTCTACATGATCTCAAGCTCGCTTGCGACGATCATCAGTGACGATCCCCAGCTCATGAACAAGGTTCGCGACCGGATCGAGGAGATGAGCGGTGTGCTCGAGCCGATGCGTCAGGCGGGCGAGCAAATCGAGGCGATGCAGCAGGCCTCCGCTGATGCGCCGGAACGGGTGGTCGTGCGCGAAGAGGGCATATTCAGCCTCTGGGCGGAGACGACCCCGTATGTGGCCGGCCAGATCATGCTGGCAGTCGTGCTGGCCACCTTCCTGATCGCGTCGGGTGACATGTTTTACGAAAAGCTGGTCCAGGTGATGCACACCGATTCTGCCAAGCGCAAATCCCTGCGGATTGCACGGGAAATGGAAGACCAGCTTTCGACCTATTTCCTGACCATTACTGCGATTAATCTGGTCCTCGGACTGGTCATCGGCACTGCGATGTGGCTGCTCGGGATGCCGGATCCTGTGTTCTTCGGCGTGGCGGCATTTGCGCTCAATTTCATCCCTTATATCGGCTCCATTTTCGGCATCGGCCTCGCCTTCATCATGGCGATCGTGACCTATGACAATTTCTGGCTGTCGCTTGCGCCGCCCTTTGTCTACTGGCTGATCAACTCGGCAGAAGGCCAGTTCCTCACCCCGGTTGCGGTGGGCCGCAGGCTTCGGCTGAATGCCGTGGCGGTGTTTATCTCGCTCGCCTTCTGGGCCTGGCTCTGGTCCTTTGTCGGCATGTTCCTGTCGACCCCGATGCTGATCGCCCTGAAAGCGTTCTCAGAGCGAACACCGGAACTCGACTGGCTGAACACCTTCCTCGAAGGGCGCAAGCAGTGCGCTGAAGAGGATGAGGACATTGTCCATAGCGTCATGGATAATGAAACTGATGCGTGCGCAGCCGATGAGGACGACCGCGAAATCCTCGACGACGAATTGCATGGCGACAGCGAAGATGAGCGGCTCGACGACGATCGGCCAGCGCCAGCGATCAGCTAGGCCAGTCGCGCCAACCCGGCCGGCTGGCGCTCATTTGTCTGGACTGTTCTGGAC
>NZ_JBARZC010000453.1:0-2286 GCF_049649345.1 Henriciella sp.
GCAAGGGCGTGACCAAATACAAGCCGGGTGACCGCGTCATGGGCTCGACCGGCTGGGGCGGCATGGCCGAGGAAGTCGTCGTTGACCAGAACCGCGTGCGCGCTTTCCCTGAATCCATGCCATTCGAACAGGCCGCCGCCCTGCTGATGACCTATGGCACCTCCTACTATGCCCTGAAGGACCGCGGCGACTGCAAGCCGGGCGAGAGCCTGCTCGTCCTCGGCGCGGCTGGCGGTGTCGGCCTTGCGGCCGTCGAGCTTGGCAAGGCGATGGGGATGGAAGTGATCGCCGGCGCCTCGAGCCAGGAAAAGGTCGACCTTGCGATGGAGAAAGGCGCGGCCAAAGGCTTCGTCTATCCGCGCGGGCCGCTCGAAAAGGCAGACCAGAAAGCCCTCTCCGACAAGATCAAGGAGCTTGGCGGCGGTGGTGTGGACGTCATCTATGACGGAGTTGGCGGCGACTATGCCGAGCCGGCGCTCCGCGCGATGAACTGGGACGGCCGCTTCCTCGTCATCGGCTTTCCGGCCGGCATCCCGAAAATGCCGCTCAACCTCACCCTGCTCAAATCCTGCAATATTGTGGGGGTCTTCTGGGGCGCCGCTGTCGCCCGCGACCCGAAGGCCAATGAGCAGAACATCGAGGAGCTGTTCGAGATGTATGAGAGCGGCAAGATCAAACCCCACGTCTCCAACACCTATCCGCTTGCTGAGGCCCCCGACGCCATCAGCGAACTGATGAACCGGAAGGCGAAGGGGAAGGTTGTTGTGGTGGTGTAGGGAATACCACGCAACAAAGCTTGCGTGTTCGACATTTATTCTTATATTTCAGTGATGAGCCGCCGGGATCCGGAGATTGGACTTCCGGCCCGGCGGTCTCTCTGCAATCCGGAGTTGCACCGGCTTCATCCCTTATGGAAGGGGATGAACAATTTCTACTCAGGCAACGCCATCGCCATTATCACGTTTGCCAGTTTGCGAGCCTCTTGCGCAGTCAAATCGAACGGCAGCCCCTGAACATGAATTGTCAGATCACTCCGAAGCGGAATTGGAAGTATGTTCGCGCTGGGCATTGACGTGTAACCACCACTCCCAACTCCAGCTGAAGCAGGTTTTTCAGCTTTTTCAATTTGGTTCGCATCAGCTTTGGCAACTTCCTTGGGTTTGTCGCGACGCCGTTCCCGAGTTTGCACGGCGGGCCGGAAGCCCATCGGATTCTTCAGATAGGCGTCGAAATCCTCAAGCGCCGACTTGAGTCTGCTTTGATATGTCTGCAAGCTTGTCGGCGTATAATTTTGTCCCAAAAGATTGCTGAACCTATGCATGATCATTTCAAGATCAAGCGCCAGAACATCCTGCTTTTCAGAATCATCCAATATTTCGAATATCTTGTTCGCTGCAGCCTTTCTGGCCGCAGTGGTGTTCTTGTTCATTAGCCCCTTGTCACCAAGGTATTCAATGAACCTCATAAAATCGGACAATGACCTTCCGTTAGACATAGCGATATCCTTTCTAAGGCGCGATATAGCCATCGTGATGTGGCGAGTCAATCAATTCATACATACTTTTGTCTTTTTTTGTATTTCTTTGTATAACGTTTTGACAATGAGGCTGCTATTTTTGGTTCTCGGCTGTCAAGTTCGCGCCCAATTGGACGCTCCCAGCCTCTTGCGATCTGTTTCAGGCGGTCAAGGCTGCCGCAGGCACAGCTCCGCCGCCCGGCCTTGAGGGCCTGAAACAGATCGGACACCCCGCCCTTTGACGTTTCGCGAGTCTCTCTTCGGCCGCCAGTCCCTGCGAAGGCAGGGACCCATTGTCGCCGGCTCGCTATGGATACCTGCCTACGCAGGTATCTGCGGCGTCGCGCGTATTACTCAAAGCCCCGCCCTGAGCGCCTTCAACGCCCCCTCTTCCATCCCCATAAATTTCGGATCATCGGCCAGCGGCGCGACCAGCAGCGCCTCAGGCCGCGTCGCGTGTTTCACCCCATGATAAACCTTCGAGCGCGAAAGCGGCGAGGCGATCAGGTAAAGCCCGTCCTCGAGCGTCAGCAGCCGGTCGAACTCGGCCGGATCAAGCGGCGTTTGCGGCGCGCGCAGATAGATGAGGTAAAGCGTGTCGGTCTCGGCCATGCCAGATGGACGCGGCTGGAGGGCTTGGGTTCCGGGCGGTCCTTCGACAGGCTCAGGATGAGGGTCGAACCGCCATCCTCATCCCGACATGGCCTTGTGGTTCGGCTTCGCTCACCATGGCGGCCTTTTATTATCGTCAGAAATAGCCCGCCATGGTG
>NZ_JBARZC010000454.1:0-7883 GCF_049649345.1 Henriciella sp.
GAACACCTCGATGACGATCAACGCGCCGGCGGCCTGGCTGCTCGCGCTTTATGTGGCGCTGGCCGATGAGCGCGGCGATGACCGGGCCAAGCTGCGCGGCACGACGCAGAACGACATCATCAAGGAATATCTCTCCCGCGGCACTTATGTCTTCCCGCCCGAGCCGTCGATGCGGCTCATCTCCGACATGGTGAGCTGGTGCTATACTGAAGTGCCAAAATGGAACCCGCTCAATGTCTGCTCCTATCACTTGCAGGAGGCGGGCGCGACGCCTCAGCAGGAGCTTGCCTATGCGCTCGCGACGGCCTGCGCCGTGCTCGATGCGGTGAAAGCGGGTGGGCAAGTTCCGGAAAAGGACTTTCCGACTGTCTTCGGCCGGATTTCCTTCTTCGTGAACGCCGGGGTCCGTTTTGTAACGGAACTTTGTAAGATGCGCGCCTTTGTCGATCTTTGGGAAGAGATTGGGCGCGAGCGTTATGGCGTCACTGATGCTAAATCTCTGCGCTTCCGCTATGGCGTGCAGGTCAACTCGCTCGGCCTGACAGAGCAGCAGCCTGAAAACAATGTCTACCGTATTCTGATAGAGGCGCTTGCCGTCACCCTGTCGAAGCGCGCCCGCTGCCGCGCGCTGCAGCTGCCGGCCTGGAATGAAGCGCTCGGCCTGCCACGCCCCTGGGACCAGCAATGGTCGCTGCGCCTGCAGCAGATCCTCGCCTTTGAGACAGACCTCCTCGAATTCGAGGATCTGTTCGACGGCTCCCACGTCGTCGATGGCAAGACCGAAGAGCTGAAAGAGGGCGCCCGCGCCGAGCTTGCGAAGATCGACGATATGGGCGGTGCGGTCGAAGCTGTGCCCTATATGAAGGAGAGCCTTGTCGGCGCACATGTCGACCGGATCCGGGCCATCGAAAGCGGCGATATGAGTGTCGTCGGCGTCAACAAATATGTCGAGACCGCCGAAAGCCCGCTCAGTGCCGGCGAGAAGACGATCGAGACGGTTGATCCGATGATGGAGGCCGAGCAGGTCCGCAATCTCAATGACTGGCGCAAGCAGCGCGACAATGGCGCCGCTGAGGCCGCGCTCGTAGCGCTGAAAGCGGCCGCCGAGTCCGGCGGGAACATCATGGAGCCGTCCATTGCGGCGGCCAAAGCCGGCGTCACCACGGGCGAGTGGGGAGGGGCCCTTCGCGAGGTGTTCGGCGAGTATCGCGGACCCACGGGCGTCGCTGTCGTGGTCGAGACGGGCGGCGATGAAGACATCGAAGCGACCCGCAAGCGGGTCGACAAAGTCTCCGAAGACCTCGGCCGCCGCCTCACCTATGTCCTCGGCAAGCCGGGCCTTGATGGGCATTCGAATGGCGCCGAACAGATCGCCAGCCGGGCGCGTGCTTGCGGCATGGATGTCATCTATGAGGGGATCCGCTTTACGCCGTCGGAGATCGTCGCGCAGGCAAAAGAGGCAGACGCACATGTAGTCGGCCTCTCCATCCTGTCCGGCAGCCATCTCGACCTCGTCCGCGACACGATTGCCGAAATGCGCAAGGCGGGGATGGAAAACGTGCCTCTCGTCGTCGGCGGCATCATTCCGCCGGAGGATGAGCGCGCGCTCAAACAGATGGGCATCCGCCGCGTCTATACGCCCAAGGATTTCAAGATTACCGACATCATGAGCGACGTCGTGGACGTCGTCGAAGCGGCCTGGCTGGAGAAGGTTTAGGGCCGGCGGGGTCAATTCCACGCGTCGCGTTTACCATTGCCATAGGCGTCGACCTTGCGCATCTGCGTGCGCCAGCCGCTTGAGGCGATGCTCGATTGTCCTGCGGCTCAAAAAAATAAGCGCAACTGAAAAGTCGCGCTTATCGAAGGGGTAAATCTGTCTGGTCAATCAGACCGGGACGTTGGCCCGCAGCATATTGTAGTAGTCGCGGATCTTGCGGACGTAACGCACTGGCTCATAGCCACGCGCATAGCCGTGCTTCACCGTCTTGTAGTATTTCGGCCGGGTCAGCAGCGGCAGGGTGCGCTCCAGGTCGCTCCAACTATTCTTGTCGAGACCCTGGCGTTCGGCCAGGCGGCGGGCGTCGTAAATGTGGCCCATGCCGACATTATAGGCAGCCAGCGCAAACCAGAGACGGTCTTCGCCGCTCACGCCATCGGGAATGCGGTCATAGAGTTTTTGCAGGTAGCGCGCACCGCCTTCGACGCTCTGTTCAGGGTCGGTACGGTCCTCGATGCCAAGCTCGCGTGCGGTCGGCAGGGTCAGCATCATCAGGCCGCGAACACCGGTCGGGCTCTTTGCATTCGGGTCCCAGTGGCTTTCCTGATAGGCCTGAGCGGCCAGCAGGTGCCAGTCAAACCGGGTGTCTTCGGCAGCGGCTTCGAAATAGTTGCGGAATTCCGGCAGGCGTTGTTCGACGCGCTCCACGAAACGCAGGACTTCGACATAGTCGAACTCGTCTAAATGGCCGAACCAGCGTTCGTCGAGTTCTTCAAGATAGCCCGATGCGTGAGCCTCCATGAACCAGCCTTCAAGGGCCTGGTCCATGCCGTTGATCTTTTCATTATAGATCCAGCCGAGCGGACGGTCTTCGCTGATCGTCATTGGTATGATGAGATCGGGATACAGCCTGCGGGCATATTCGGCGAGGTGGGAATCGGAGATGGTGCAATCGATGCGGCGCTCAGAGACCGCTTCCAGCATCGGCATGGCAGAGCCTGCCCGGCGTGTCGCCCAGTTGAGGCCTGAATGGTCTTCGCGCAGCGTCTGCAGCGTTTCGACATAGGACGAACCGGCGAGCACGGTCAGGTTGACCTCAGCCAGCTGGTCAAAATCAGCGGGCGCAGGGCCTTTCTGGTGGCAGACCACGCTCTCCTCGGTGTTCTTGTAAGCCGGGCCGTATTTGACGCGCTCTGCGCGGCTGTCGGTAATCGTCAGGCCGGCTGCGCCGAGATGGCCGTGGCCTTCCTCGATACCGGATATCAAGGCTTCGACATCATCCATGACGACATAGCGCGGCGTTACGCCAAGATTTTCGGCAAAAGCTTCAATGACGTCGATTTCATAGCCTTCGGCGTCATCATCATATTGGGTGTAGGTGGTTGGCCCTTCCAGCGTCAGCACGACGAGTTCTCCGCTTTCGCGGATGGATTCCAAGGTGGTGGTATCTGTAACAATCGCTGCATCATTCGCGGGCTGGCACTGGGTCAGCATTAGCCCGGAAAGGATGGTCGCGCCGGCTACAAGGCCAATGCGAACTTCTGTTTTCATACGTAAACAATGGGTTGGAAAAGAAAATGTTCAATTAACGGCCAGATTAGTTCAGTTCGACCCCCGATGAAAGGCTACGGATCGTCGCGTGAGCCAAACAGCTTGCCCCGCTCGGTCACCAGGACGATGACAAGACAGAGCAGACCAAGCCCGACATAGCCCTCGAGCAGCGGCACGACGCTGCCGTCAAACCGGCTTGCGACCATCCAGCCAAAGAAACTCGCCACGGTCGTCGTCATGAAGCCATAGGCTGCAGACCCTGTGCCTGCGATCTTGCCGAGCGGCTCCATGGCGAGCGCCGAGAAGTTCGCGCCGATCATGCCGAAACAGGCAAAGGTCAGGGCGAACAGCGGGTAGAAGAACGCCAGCTTTTCGCCGACAAAGGCCATCACAAGCGCGTTGGTTATGGCGAGGACAATAAAGCCGAGCAGGACAGTATGGCTCACCCGCCGCATGCCGATCCGCTCGACAATCCGCGAATTCATGAAGTTCGATACAGACAGGGCGCCGGCAATCCCCGCGAACCACAGCACGAAGGTCTCTTCCATTCCGAACACGTCGGCAAACACCTGCTGTGAAGAGGCCACATAGGAAAACAGCGCGCCGAAAATGACGCCGCTAGCGCACATATAGCCGATCGTGACAGGCGTCATGATGACTTGCCGATAGGCCTTGAAAGAGCCGACGAAATTGAGCGGTGGGCGGTTTTCTTCTGGCAGTGTTTCAGGCAGTCGGATCGCGATCCAGGTGAACATCGCCATGCCGGCAAGGCCAAGCATGCCGAAGGTCCAGCCCCATGGCGCGACATACATCACGCCTTGCCCCAGCACAGGCGCCAGGATCGGCACGACCATGAACACGGTCATCACAAGCGACATGAGCCGCGCCATGGCGCGTCCTCCCATCAGGTCGCGCACCACGGAGACCGCGATCACCCGGATGCCGGACGCTGCAATGCCCTGCAGGAAACGGATGGCGAGCAGCATGTTGAAGCTGGTGGCTGCCATGCACGCGAAGCCCATCACCGAATAGGCAACCACGCAGGCGAGAACGATCTTCTTGCGTCCGAAACTGTCCGATACCGGGCCGAAGACAAGCTGCGGCGCGCCGAAGCCGAGCACATAGGCAAAGATGACCAATTGCTGGTCATTCGCGCTCTGCAGATTATAGGACTGCGCAATGTCCGGCAGGGCCGGGAGCATCGTGTCGATGGCCAGCGCGTTGAGCGCCATCATGCCGGCAATCATGACGACAAATTCCCAGACCGGCAAAGGCAGGGTGGGGCGGACGATACCGGCCGCCTCTAGAGTGTCGGGTGTTGATTGCATGAAGATCAGTCTTAGACAGTGAGCGCCCTATCTGGAGTCGCTCTCCCAAAACAGCAACAGGCGGGACCAGAAAAATCCGGTTCCGCCTGCGCCCGCGTGCGTCCCCACAACGCTGCTATTCAATGAGTTTTCATTGCCGTGTGGTCATAATCGTTGCATCATCAAATTTGATGAAACGCATGGTTTATTTTGTGTGACCGGTAGATTTTTCGGAAAGTGTGCCGGCCGGGGGGCCGAACTGAGGGACGATATTGACCGGTAAGGGCTTTAGCGAGGACGAATCTGCTCAGGGGCAGGTCGTCGAGGAGACGTATGCGACGACCCTCGAGCCTGAGCGCTACGAGGCGCTGCTGACGGCGTGGTCCTCTTATATTGACGGGCTGCCGGACCTCTCCAATGAGGAATTGGTGGATGAGAGCGTCAATGTGCATTTTCAGCGCGCGCTCGCCAGTCTCGACCGTATGGGGCGCCTGCGCGCGCATGAGGAGTCTGCCCGGCTGATCGCAGACCAGATGCCGGGGCCTGCCGTCGTTTTCCGCCCGGACGGGCCTGTCATCAGCGTCAATTCGGCCTGTCTCAAGCTGCTGGGCGGACACGTGCCGGACGGTATTGCAGACCTTCAGCTCGACGGCTCTGCCATGGGAATGATCCGCAGCTGGACCAGGCGAAACGCTGTCGTTGACAGCGAAGATGATTTTCTGTTCGTCGCGAGCCCGCTTGGGATCGAGGGCGTCGACTCGCGGCTGCTGCTGACGCGGGTCACCCTCAATGATTCCGCTCTGGCGAGACAGGAGGCCATCCTCCTTGCTGCGGTGGAGGTGCATCTCGACCGCGCCATGGGTGAGCGCCTCGGTGAGGTCTATGGGCTGTCAGAGGCCGAGGTAGACGTGTCACTGCGGCTGTCACGGGGCGACCCCCCCGAGAAGATTGCCCGCGATCGGGTCGCCAAGCTCGCCACGGTGCGCACGCAGATCAGGGCGATCCTGGCCAAGCTCAACGTCTCCAGCGTGACAGAAGCCGTGCGCCTCCTGTCGAGCTTCGGGGCGACGATGAACACCGCTCGCGCGATCTCCGCCCAGGCGCCGGCCATGCGCGAGATTGACCGCTGGCGCCGGCAAAAGACGATGACCCTGTTCGATGGTCGCAGGCTGAGCTGGATGGAACAGGGCGATCCGATGGGCCGGCCCGTCCTGTTCTTCCATCACCTCTATCTCGGGCCCCTCTGGACCGAGCCCAGCGTCGAGGCGCTGGCGCGGCAGGGCTGGCGCGTGATCGCGCCCTCAAGGCCAGGCTTCGGCGGCTCCGACGGGGTCAGCGCCGACACGCTGGATGCCCGGATTGACGAGAGCGTCCGCACCATGGCTGAGCTGCTGACGCGTCTGGAGACCGGCCCGGTGCTGGTCATCGGCCATGCCAATGGCCTGATACACGCCCAGGCCTTCGCCGCCGCCCGCCCCGATCTTGCGAGGGGCCTGCTCTCCGTCTCGGGGGAAACCTCATGGGAAGAGGGGATGGAGGCCGACTTTCCCTGGCATCACAAGGTCTTTGCCAAGACCTTGCTGCGGGCCCCCTCGGCCATTGGCTTCATCGCACGCGCTGCCGTCGCCCTGATCGATAGCGGGCGGGACGATTTCACGCTGAACACGCTGCACCGCGATTCTCCGATCGAGCAACGCGCCATGCGCCGTCCTGAAATCCGCGCTGTGGTGACAGATGGGCTGCGCCATGCCGTCAAACAGGGCTCTCACGGCATGGTCTCGGAAATCCGCATGGCGCTGACGGACCGGCGCAGTGTTGCGCGCGATGTGATGTGCCCGTTCCACATCATCCACGGGGCTGAAGACAATGTGTTTACCGCCGACATGGTCAATCTCTTCGCCAGCACCGTTCCGAATGTGAAAAAGACCATCCCGGTCGAGAATGCAGGCCAGTACATGCTCTACACCCACTGGCCGCAAGTCATCTCTGCGATGGAAGCGCTTTGGCGCGATAGCGCCCAGGGGCGCAACTAGACGCCGCCCCCTGGCTAGAACCCGGCGCCGGGCTGGCTGAGATAGGTTTGTTCGTCGAATGTGGAGGTCCGCCGCAATGTCTTGTTTCGGTGCGGGAACCGGCCGAACTTCGAAATCACCTCGGCATGCTTTTCAGCATAGTCATAGGTCGTCTCACAGAACTCCCTGAACTCCGGGCGCGCCTCCGAGACGAGCTGTTTGAACAGGCGGACCGCGAGCTTCTGGTCCATCCGGTCCTCTGAATGCTCGGCCGGAAGGTAGAAGAAGACCCGCTCTGTCTCGCTGAGCTGCTTGTCTTCGCCAAGTGCGAGGCCGGTTTTCATCAGGTTCCGCGCCAGCGGATCATGCGCATAGGACAGCCTGTGGCCGCGAAAGATGTTCCGGCTGAACTGGTCGAGCACGATGATCGCCGCGAGACGCTCACGCGCGCCCTGCTTGGCCCATTCCGTCGCAAGCCCGCTCGCGAGATCGGCGAGCACATCGACAAAACGCTCGGCGATCTCCCGGTCCGTCTCGAAACGCTTGACGAACCAGATCGTGTTGAACCGCTCAATTGCGCCCGCGTCCTGCCGCGTCTCGCCGATCCAATAGTCCAGCACATCATCTGGCGTGACAGTTTCAGTCATCAAACTCTATTCCGGCCTGCGCGCGACGATCATGTAGTTGACCTTTGTGTCGGAAGAAAGTTTCCACTGATCGGCGATTGGATTGAAGGAGACTCCTTGAGGCGCATCCGGTTCCAGCCCTGCCGATTGCAGCGGCGCCGAAATCTCGTCCGGCGTCAGGAATTTCGAGAAATCATGCGTGCCGCGCGGCAACCAGCCGAGGACGTATTCTGCCCCCACAATCGCAAGCGCAAACGCTTTCGGCGTCCGGTTCAGCGTCGCGCAGATCATCAGCCCGCCCGGTTTCACCAGCGCGGCCGTGTCTTTCAGGAACTGAGCCGGATCGGCAACATGTTCGACGACTTCCAGATTGAGCACGACATCGAACGCCGCTTCGCCAGCCTCGATCAGGCCTTCGGCGGTGCCGGCGCGGTAGTCCACGCTGACGCCGGACTCTTCGGCATGGGTCATCGCCGTCTTGATGTTCGCCTCGCTCGCATCGACGCCGGTCACGTCGGCGCCAAGCCGGGCCATCGGCTCAGAAGCGAGACCGCCGCCGCAACCAATGTCCAGAAGTCGCAGCCCCTTGAGCGGTTTGCGGCTCAGCCCATCCAGTCCGAAATGATCGACAAGCGTATCCCGGATGAAGCCTAGCCGGACGGGATTGAAC
>NZ_JBARZC010000455.1:0-2046 GCF_049649345.1 Henriciella sp.
GTTCTGGGACAAGATTGCGGAAAAATACTCAAAGCAGCCCATCTCCGATCAGGAGACCTACGATAAAAAGCTCGAGATCACGCGAAAATACCTGACGCCTGAGAGTGAGGTGTTCGAGTTCGGGTGCGGGACCGGCTCGACGGCCATCCTGCACGCGCCATTCGTGAAGCATATCACCGCCACCGATGTCGCCGATAACATGCTGGAATTCGGCCGCCAGCGCGCCGCTGAGGCCGGTCTCGACAACATCACTTTCGAGCGTACAGATATCGAGAGCTTTGATGCGGCCGGGCGCCAGTTCGACGTGGTCCTCGGCCTCAATATCATTCATCTCTGCCGCGATCCGCTCGCTGTCATGGAAAAAGTGAAGAGCCTGCTGAAACCGGGCGGATATTTCATCCAGAGCACGGTCTGTCTCAAGGACGCGATGCCGATCGCGCCCTTCATCATCCCGGTGATGCAGCTCATCGGGAAAGCGCCGCACGTGAAATATCTGAAGCGGGACCAGCTTTTCGCGATGATGGAGGAGGCAGGCTTCGAAACCGTCGAGACCTTCAGCCCCGAAAAGAAGTTGAGCGCCGAATTTATCGTCGCCCGCGCCGCCTGACCCGTCAGCGCGCGCGCTTCAGCTTCTGGATTTCGACTTCCAGCGCGGAGAGAAAATTTGACCGGTCAGCAGCCTTGAAGGGCGCTGGCCCGCTCGTCTGTTCGCCGGTCGAGCGCAGGCCCTCCATGATCGCGCGTGTGGCAACCTGCTGGCCGATAGAGGCTTGCGTGAACGGTTTGCCCTTCGGCGACAGGACGCGCGCGCCGCTCTGCAGGCAGCGCTCGGCGAGCAGGATATCTGACGTGATCACGACCGAATTGGCGTCCGCGCGCTCGGCAATCCAGTCATCGGCGACGTCCGGCCCATCCGGCACCATGATGAATTTGAACAGCGCATGCTGCGGCACGCGGATGAAACTGTTGGCGACTACATTCACCGGCAGCTGGTGGCGAAGCGCGACCTTGTAGACCTCATCCTTGACCGGGCAGGCATCGGCGTCGACATGGATCGCAATGGCCGTCGTCACTTCGGCGTGTCTTCTTCTGCGTCTTCGGTCTGCGCCAGCATGACCAGGTTTGGCGCGCCGGAATTGGCAAAGACGAGATCATTCAGCCCGTCGCCATTCATGTCGCCAATCGCAACGCCATACGTGTCTTCCGAAGCATCTTCGAGCGGCATCACCGAAAAGCGCGCAAAGCCGTCATTGAGATAGACACGGTTATTGTCCTCGCCGGCGCCTTCTAGGATGTCGATGTCCCCGTCGCCGTCGAGATCGGCCGCCGCGAGCGCCTGGATCGAGCGTCCGTCCTCGACGAATTTCTGCCCGGCGGCGAAGGTGCGGCTGCCATTGCCGAGCAGGATGGACAGGGTGCCTTTTGTCGAGCCGAGAATGATATCGGCTTGCCCGTCGCGGTTGAGATCGGTGGCGATGACCTGCCTGTGATCGCCCTCGCTGCCTTCAATCGGAAATTCGGCCCAGCCGCGCCCGGCAAGGTTCATCAAGAGGTAACTCGGCCCGCCATCGCGGCAGGCAATAACGAGATCGGTGCGCCCATCCTTGTTGAAGTCAGCCGCTGAAATGCCGGTTGCGCCATTGAGGTCGCCCGGCATCGGGAAGGGCCCTTCAAAGCTGCCATCGCCGACGCCTGGAAAGAACAGGACACCGCCGCGGCGCTGGACGGTCACAAGGTCCGGCACGCCATCTCCGGTAAGATCCTGAAGGAGGGCATTACGTGCCGGGCCTGCGCTGCCCTCAATCGCTTCAGAACGGCTGAACACGCCCGTCCCGTCATTGACGAAGACCTGCGCCGGGATGCCGTCTCCAACGACAACGGCATCCATGTCGCCGTCGCCATCCACGTCAGCGGCGCGGACGATATAGCTCGGCCCATGCAGCGCGCCGAGCTGGCGGGCCGTGGTGAGCCGGCCATTGCCGGTATTGTAATAGACAAAATCAGGCTGCGCCCAGTGCCGGCCATTGGCGATCAGCACGTCGAGGT
>NZ_JBARZC010000456.1:0-4310 GCF_049649345.1 Henriciella sp.
GGCGTGGACGTTCCTGTTCTGGGGGTATCTGCATGGCGCGCTTCTCTGCGTTGAACGCCTTGCCGGCTGGCCGAAACGCGTTGAAGCCAGCATCGCTCTGAAATTCTTTGGCGGCATCGTCACCTTCTACTTCGTGGCAATCGCCTTTGTCTTCTTCAGGGCCGCCGATTTTGATGTCGGGCTAGCCATAACATCGGTCATGCTGGGCGCGGGCAGCGCCGGAACGATAAGTTTCGGTCTGCTGGCCTGGGCGGCGCTGGCAGGATTTCTCGGCCTGCACTTTATAGTGTTCCAATTCAAGCTTGGTCAGACCGTTGCGCGCTGGCCCGCACCGGTGACCGCCGCCCTGTGCGGGCTCTGGCTCGCTGTCATGTTGCCCTTCGTGCCGACCGAAACCGTTCCGTTCATCTACTTCCAGTTCTAGTCTCTGGCCGGCGCGGCGTCCTACCGGCCTTTCCAGACGGGGGCGCGCTTTTCGAGGAAGGCGCGGGGGCCTTCCTGGGCGTCCTCGCTGGAGAAGACGACGGCCGAGGCCTCGTTCGAGGCTTTCCAGAGATCTTCCTCTGTGCCGTCATAAGCCTTGCGGGCGACTTCCAGGCTCTTGCGGACAGCAAGCGGCGCGTTCACACCGATCTGCTTTGCAAGATCCTGGGCCTCGCCGAGAACCTGGTCAGAGGGCACCATGCGGTTGATCAGGCCGAGCTGGTAAAGCCTGTCGGCTGGCAGCGGATCGCCTGTCGCCACGATTTCCAGCGCGATATTACGGGGCAGGGCGCGGGGCAGACGGAAGACGCCGCCAGCGCCGGCAAAGATGCCGCGTTTCACTTCGGGCAAGCCGAACCGCGAATCATCCGCCGCGACGATCATGTCGCAGGAGAGCGGAAGTTCGCAGCCGCCGGCGAGCGCATTGCCGCGCACAGCTGCGATCCATGGCTTGGTGCGGGGATATTTCACGAGGCCGGCAAAGCCGCCTTCCTTGGTCGACAGGGCGCGGGCATTGCCCTTGGAGATCTCCGACAGATCCGCCCCGGCGCAAAAGGTCGATTCCAGTGACGAGGTCAGGATCACGACGCGGACATCCTCGTCGCGCTCTGTCTCTTCGCATATCCAGCCAAGCGCGGAGGCCACTGCGCCATTGACGGCATTGCGTTTGTCCGGGCGGTTCAGCGTGACGACTGCGACATGGTCCTTCACCTCGTAAAGGACTTCGTTTCCAACGCTTTCGGGTTTGTCTGACATGTTTCGTTCCTCCTGTTCTGCCGCCAGAAAAAGCATGACGGCAGAGGCGGAACAAGATTCACCTAGGGGCAGAGCGCCCTGTTCAGGCGGACTTGCGCGTCTCGGTTTCGCTGTAATTGTCCCGGTGCATCGGCCGGCCGGCCCCAGCCGGGCGCTCAGCGCATTTGACCCGGTTGCCGCCTTCCGCGACGGCGGCGCGGTGCATGGCATCGGCGTGCTGGTAAATGTCGTGATAGCTCGAAGCTTCGCCGAATTCGGCGATGCCGAAACTTGCCGTGACAATGTGAGAGAGAGGCAGGGAGGGGACGGACAGTTCCCGGAAACAGGTCTTCATCCGCGAGGCAAGGCGCGTTGCACCCTCAAGGTCGGTGCCGGGCAGGATAAGGCAGAATTTTCCGCCGCTAATGCGTCCGGCAAGGTCGGCATGCCGTGTGCCGCCCGTCAGTATGTCGCCAAAAGCGACTATGAGTTCCTCGCTTGCGCGCCGGCCAAATGTCGTGGGCATGGTCCTGAAATTGTCGATCTCGATCACGACAAGGCTCGCCGCGGTCGCGCTGGAGCGATGCTGGCAGAAGACTTGCGCGGTCTGTTCGAAGGTCCGCCGGCTGAGCAGGCCTGTCAGCCAGTCGCGGTGGTCCTGGTTGCGCATCTCGCGAATGTTGCGGCTGACGCAGACCGAGACCAGCGCGCCGGCCGCTGCCATCACGGAGAGGACCGTGATCACATTGGTCGAGCGCCAGTAGAGTGACTCGAAGAAATTGGTCTGCGTGATCTCGGCGCCGAATGTCGTCAGAGGCGCGATGAGCAGGTAGTTCAGGGCGATCAGCGTATAAGCGATGATGACGGCAGAGCCGGTCCAGTGCTGGTTCCAGATGCTGCGTAGACGGAACAGAGCGACGCAGAACATGATCCCGTGGAGCGTGTTGACGGTCTGGATGCGAATGCTCAGCCCGATCTGCGCGAGTTGGATGACGACGGCTGCAACGACGCCGAGGATGGCGAGGCTGGCCAGGCTGAGAACCGGCGGCTTGCGGTTAAACGCGCGGCACGTGCCAAAGGCGAGACAGAAGATGCCGGCGCCATAGACGGCATTGTTCGATATGGCGTTGGCCACTGTTTCCTTGGCGATGAGATAGTTGCTGAGGCAGAAACCCAGCGCGCAACAGCCGAAGGCGAAGCAGAACCACAAGGCGGCCTTATCCTGGCGGTTATAGTGCCAGAAGCCCGCAAAGATCGCACTGATGCAAGCTGCAATTCCCGGAAATG
The DNA here is from genome assembly GCF_049649345.1 of Henriciella sp. Taxonomy (GTDB): domain Bacteria; phylum Pseudomonadota; class Alphaproteobacteria; order Caulobacterales; family Hyphomonadaceae; genus Henriciella. The sequence continues at coordinate 2,506 of NZ_JBARZC010000456.1, forward strand.
CGAGACCGGATAAGGCGAGATGATTCAAGGCTGTCTCCTGCCAGACGATCGAAGGGCGAAGCTAGCAGAACAAGGAAACCAAAGACTTAATCAGCACGGTTCAATTGCAAGCGATCAAAGACCGAGATCGACACCGAGCCTGGCGATGGCGTGAACGAAGTTGTTTGGCGTGATTGCGATGTCGCCGGTCCATTCCGCGTTTGGGAAGCGCGCAAGGATCTGGCGATAGGCGCTTTCCAGCTGCATGTTCGCAACGCGCTGGCCAAGACAGACATGAGGGCCCATGCCGAAAGCGAGGTGGTCCTTGGCATTGGCGCGGGTCACGTCGAAACGGTCAGGGTCTGCAAAAACTGACGGGTCACGATTGGCTGCGCCGTAATACATGACGACCTTCTCGCCCTCGCCGATCTTCTGGCCATTGATCTCTGCGTCTTCCGTGGCGGTGCGGCGCATATAGATGACCGGCGAGACCATGCGGATCGCCTCATGGACCATGTTCGGAATGAGGGAAGGGTCGTCGATCAGCATCTGTTTCTGCTCGGGAAACTCTGTGAGAAGCTTCATCGTGCCGGAGAGGGAATTCCGCGTCGTGTCATTGCCGGCAAAGACAATGAGCAGCCAGGAGCCATCCAGCATTTCGTCGGACAGGAGCTCCCCGTCTACTTTCGCATTGGCGATGGCCGAGAGGAGATCCTCATTTGGCTCGCTGCGGCGCGATTGCAGAACGGATTTTCCGTACTCGAACATCTCGAGTACGTTCTGGACGAAGGCGCCGAAGAAATCCGGATCGATCGCCTCGCCCTTGCGCATCGTGTCGGCGGAGACTTCGAGATAGTGCATCCAACGAATGAGTTTCGGACGGTCCTCTTCAGCCACGCCGAGGATTTCACACAGTGTGAACAGGGGTAGCTCGGCCGAGAACATCTCGACCATGTCGATGGGCCCAGCCGTGTCGCGCGCCCTGGCCTCCATCGCATCTAGCAGGCGCGTCACCTTGGCATCGACGCGTGTCTTCAGGTCCGCGATGTAAGCGGGCGTAAAGAAGGGCATGTGCTCGCGCCGCAGCGGCATGTGGTAGGGCTGGTCAAGATTGATCATCGCCTCGAGCGATGCGCGATGGAGCAGGGGATGGCGCTGGCCGTCCGCTCCGTAATTCATCAGGATACCGCCCTTCTGGGAGGAGAAGACCTTTGTGTTGAGCTCGGTCGCGCGGATATCGTGATAGCCGGTCAGCGCCCAGAAGCCTGCACCCATTTCCTCTTCATGCCAGCAGACAGGTGCGCGCTGGCGCATCTCTGCAAAGGCGGCGAAGGGCTGGCCCGCGGTGAAGAGATCGAGATCGGTAAGGTCTGCGGCGGGCGTGACAGGATAGGCGCGCTTATATTTGGGACCCTTGGGCGCGTCGGCTTCTTCCATGGCGGTCTGGCTGACATTGGCTAACATATGCGGCCTCTCTGGCTGGGCGGGAACTGGTACTCATACTTCCAAGTTCTGGCCGCGTGGCCAAGGCCTTTCGCGGCGTAACCGGCTTGTCCCACAAGTGCCGCGCAGAGCTGCGCGAGGGGCTGCTCTGGTGCCTCAGTGGGACTGCACCGATTTTGCCAGGGCAAGCGCGCCGGTAACCCCGGCTGCCGGTCCGAGAGCGGGCGGTACGATATAGGCTGACAGATCACCTCTGAGGCGTTTGTCTGTGAGATAGCCGCCCAGCCGATTGGCGGTTTCGCGCCGGACCGCATCGATCAGGCCCGGTGTGTTCATGACGCCGCCGCCAAATACGATCGCATCCGGCCTGTGCATGAGGGTGA
>NZ_JBARZC010000457.1:0-4129 GCF_049649345.1 Henriciella sp.
TCGTTGGCGACATCGACCGCGGCCCCTCGTTCCCCGATTTCGACCCGGCCGCCGGTCGAGACGGCGCGCAGAAACGAATAGTTGCAAGGGCAAACAGCAACAAATGTGCCAGCCCATCGTGGAGCGATTTGAGGTCGCGAAAGGCCTATTCCGCTGCCTGCGTCTGTTTTTCCTTGGCGGCCTTGCGCTTCACCTTGTTCCTCGCCGCGCGGCGTTCGTCCTGGCGGCGGAAGGTTTCTTTCAGGAAGCGGCCGGTCCAGCTCTCGTCGATCGCGGCGACTTCTTCCGGCGTGCCGGTGGCGACGATCCTGCCGCCGCCATCGCCGCCTTCGGGGCCGATGTCGATGATATGGTCGGCGGTCTTGATGACGTCGAGATTGTGTTCGATCACGACGACCGTATTGCCTGTGTCCACTAGCTCATGCAGCACTTCAAGCAGTTTCCGGACGTCCTCGAAGTGCAGGCCGGTGGTCGGCTCGTCGAGGATGTAGAGCGTCTTGCCGGTGGCGCGTTTGGACAGTTCCTTGGCAAGCTTGACGCGCTGTGCCTCACCGCCTGACAGCGTCGTCGCCTGCTGGCCGACCTTGATATATGAGAGGCCGACGCGGTTGAGCGTCTCCATCTTCGACTGGATGGCCGGCACGGCAGAGAAGAATTTCTCTGCTTCCTCGACCGTCATGTCGAGCACGTCGGCGATCGACTTGCCCTTGTAGAGCACTTCCAGCGTCTCGCGATTGTAGCGTTTGCCATTGCAGGTCTCGCAGGTGACGTAGACATCCGGCAGGAAGTGCATCTCGATCTTGATGACACCGTCGCCCTGGCAGGCCTCGCAGCGCCCGCCCTTCACATTGAAGGAGAAGCGGCCTGGCTTGTAGCCGCGTGCCTTGGCTTCCGGCAGGCCTGTGAACCAGTCGCGGATCGGACCGAAAGCGCCGGTATAGGTCGCCGGGTTGGAGCGCGGCGTGCGGCCGATGGGCGACTGGTCGATGTCGATGACCTTGTCGAGATGGTTGAGGCCCTCAATGCTCTCATAGGGCGACGGCGCGGCGGAGGCGCCATTCAGCTTGCGAGCCAGCGCCTTGTAGAGCGTCTCGATGATCAGGGTCGACTTGCCGCCGCCGGAGACGCCGGTAATGGCGGTGAAGGTGCCCAGCGGAATAGAGGCGTCGACTTTCTTCAGATTGTTGCCGCTTGCGCCCTTGATGGTCAGCGTGCGGGCCTTCTTCTTGGTCAGGCGCCGGCGCTCGGGGATGACGATCTCTTCCTTGCCGGAGAGAAAGGCGCCGGTCAGGCTGTCGGGGTTCGCGACGACTTCCTCAGGCGTGCCCTGGGCGATGATCTCACCGCCATGCACACCGGCGCGCGGCCCCATATCGATGACATGGTCTGCGGTCAGGATGGCGTCTTCATCATGCTCGACGACGAGCACCGAATTGCCGAGATCGCGCAGGCGTTTCAGCGTTTCGAGCAGGCGTTCATTGTCGCGCTGGTGCAGGCCAATGCTTGGCTCGTCGAGCACATAGAGCACGCCCTGAAGGCCGGACCCGATCTGGCTGGCGAGGCGAATGCGCTGGCTTTCACCGCCCGACAGCGTGCCGGATGCGCGCGACAGGGATAGGTATTCAAGGCCGACCGCATTGAGGAAGATCAGACGGTCATTGATCTCCTTCAGGATGCGCGCGGCAATTTCCTTGTGCTGGTCGGAGAGTGAGTCCTCGACCTTGCCGAACCAGTCGCCGGCGTCCTTGATCGAGAATTCAGCACTGTCTGAAATGTCGAGGCCGTCGATCTTGACCGCCAGCGCTTCCGGCTTGAGGCGCTTGCCATTACAAGCCGGGCAGGGGGCGGCAGACTGGAATTTGGCGATCTCGTCGCGTGACCACTGGCTGTCTGTCTCGCGGTAGCGGCGGTTAAGGTTCGGGATGACGCCCTCGAACGTCTTCTTCACCTCATAGCGGCGCAGGCCGTCATCATAGACAAAGTCGATTTCCTCATCGCCCGTGCCGTGCAGGATCATCTCCCGGACAGGCTCGGAAAGCTTGTTCCACGGCGTATCGAGGTCAAAGTCGAAATGGTCGGCGAGCGCCTGGAGCGTCTGGGTCTGGTAGGGCGAGGAGGAGCGCGCCCAGGGGGCAATCGCGCCTTTGGCGAGCGTCAGATCCTTGTCCGGCACGACGAGCTGAGGGTCGACCTTGGACTGCTGGCCGAGCCCGTCGCAGGTCGGGCAGGCACCGAACGGGTTGTTGAACGAGAATAGCCGCGGCTCGATTTCGGGGATGGTGAAGCCTGAGACCGGGCAGGCGAAATTGGCGGAATATGTGATCCGCTTCGGCTCTTTCTCGCCTTCCTGAAGGTCTGCATATTCGAGCACGGCAATGCCATTGGCGAGGCCAAGCGCGGTCTCAAAGCTCTCAGCAAGGCGCTGCTCCATGCCTTCGCGGATGACGATCCGGTCCACCACGACATCGATGTCATGCTTGAACTTCTTGTCGAGCGTCGGCGGGCTTTCGAGGTCATGAAACTCGCCATCGACCTTCACACGCTGGAAGCCATTCTTCAACAGCTCGGCGAATTCCTTGCGATACTCACCCTTGCGGCCCCGGATCATCGGCGCGAGCAGGTAGAGCCGCGTCTTTTCGGGCAGATCCATCGTCCGGTCGACCATCTCCGACACCGTCTGCGACTGGATCGGCAGGCCGGTGGCGGGCGAATACGGGATGCCGACACGCGCCCAGAGCAGGCGCATATAGTCATAGATCTCGGTCACCGTGCCGACGGTGGAGCGCGGATTCTTGGAGGTCGTCTTCTGCTCGATCGAGATGGCGGGCGAGAGGCCTTCAATGCTCTCCACATCCGGCTTCTGCATCAGCTCGAGGAACTGGCGCGCATAGGCCGAGAGGCTTTCGACATAGCGCCGCTGGCCCTCAGCATAGATTGTGTCGAAGGCGAGCGAGGATTTGCCCGACCCGGACAGGCCGGTCATCACGACGAGCTTGTCGCGCGGAATATCCACGTCGACATTCTTCAGATTATGTTCTTTCGCGCCGCGCACGCGGATCATGCGAAGGTCTGGGGAGGTCATCGGCAGGCCTTTGAGAGCTCTATGTCTGGTGTTCAATCTCTATGTGTGCCCGGAGTCCAGCTTAGCGACAAGAACAAATGCGGAACAAGCGGATTAGAAGCCAGACATGGGGCACAAGAGGCGTTCAGCTTTCAGATTTGGAGGCAGGCGCGCCGCCTTCAAGGCAGAGCGTGCAGCCTTGCGCGAAAAATATGCCGCGCGAGCCCGAGGCAGTGCGAGCGGTGTTCTTTTATTGACTTGGGGCGGCGGGCTGGGAACTCTGTTATTTCAGACAGCGGTTGAGGGCGAGGGCATGAGCGAACAGACCGAGCATCTTGATATCATGATTATCGGCGCCGGTTTGTCCGGCATCGGGGCCGGTGTCACACTCAAGCGCAAGTTCAAAGACAGGAAAATCGGCTTTCTCGAACAGCGCGAGCGGATTGGCGGCACCTGGGACCTGTTCCGCTATCCCGGCATACGCTGCGACAGCGACATGTACACGCTCGGCTACCGGTTCAAGCCATGGAAAGGCAAGGAAGCGATCGCGGACGGCGACAAGATCCGCAATTATATCGAGGAAGCCGCAGAGGAAAACGGCCTCATCCCGCTGATCCGGTTTGGCCACAAGCTGCTCTCGGCGGACTGGTCGACAGGGGATTCGCGCTGGACGCTGAAGGCCGAAAAGCTGGAGACCGGCGCGAGCGTCGAGTTTACGGCAAACATGGTCGTCTTTGCCAGCGGATATTATCGCTATGAGCGCGGCGCCGACCCGAAATTCGAAGGCACGGAAGACTTCGAAGGCACGATCGCGCACCCGCAATTCTGGCCCGAGGGTCTCGACTATTCCGGCAAGCGCGTCGTTGTCATCGGCTCTGGCGCAACTGCGATAACGCTGGTGCCGACGCTTTCGGAAAAGGCGGCGCATACGACGATGGTGCAGCGCTCGCCGGCCTATGTGGTGACACGGCCGAGCGTCGACCCTCTGTCGAAGCGATTGCGGTTCCTGCCGCGCAAGATCCGCCACAAGCTGACGCGCTGGAAGTTCATCACCATGCAGCAGCTGGT
>NZ_JBARZC010000458.1:0-4768 GCF_049649345.1 Henriciella sp.
GCTCAGTGTCTCGAGGCCTTCGGCAAGCTCGCTCAGCCGGTCGGCGCGCACCGGATAGCCGCCCGTCTCGGCCATCACCCAGCCCGTGCCAGTGCGCTCGAGGGTGTAGGATTCGTCGGCAAGCGTCACCTTGATGGCGCCTGTGTCACCGCGCACGGCAGAGAAATTCTTCAGTACCGGATCGCCCGTTCGCGGGCTGATATCATTTGTGCGCGGCGCAAACAGTCCCATCAGCAAAAGGCAGATCCACAGCGCCACGGCGGCTATGGAGAGCCGCTCGATCGTCTTGCGGCGGCGGGTGTCGAGGACGGCGCTCATGAGGCCGGCCTCGCGCGGCGGCGCCACCAGACAAACACGCCCAGCGCGCCAATAATGATCGGGCCGCCAAAGATATTTATGAATTTGAGCCAGTATTCGAGGCCATCGATCTCCCGGCGGAAATCCCGCTCGATCGACCGCAGGCGCGAGCGCGTTTCGACGATGTCTTCGCGCAGCTGTGCAAGCTCGGTACGTTCTGCCTCATTGAGATTCGCTTCAAGATCGCCCTCGAAGAAGCCGTCCGTGGAGCCGACCTGCTGGAGTTCTTCGAGGCGGGCCTGGGACTCTTCGAGGCTGCTTTCGAGGCGCGCCTGCTCGTCGAAGAAGCGCTCCTGGGCTGCATCGCGCATCGCTTCGACGCGGGTCATCGGACGGCGGCTCGATGAGCGCGCCCGCAGGCTGAGCAGGTTCGCGTCGCCTGACAGCACATCGACCGCATTCATCAGGAAACTGCCATTGTCGGCAAAGGCGGTCGCATTTTCGAGGTTCACGTAAAGCCCGTCATCGACCATGTCGGCATCCGACACGATGAGGAGTTCAGCGTCGCGGTCACTGGTGGAAATGTGCGGCAGCGCCCGCTCGGCTTCGGCGCGGGCCAGTTCGGCCAGCACCGCATCTTCGGGCATATCGGGCTCAGGCGCCCCATCCGGGAAGGCTGTAACGAGCGGGCCATGCACGCGGACGGCGAGCGCCTTCGCGCCATCCTTGGCCTCATAAAGCTCGAGCGTGTCCTGTGGCGAAAGCTCGGTTACCGCGCGGTCCGCCGGGATCCAGGAGGGGGCAGGCCCGGTCTCGATCAGCACTTCCTTGTCGATCGGCGACTCCTCGTCGAGGATAAGCGCGCCCGGGGCGCCAAAATTGACGGTGCGGCTGAGGTCTGCGGTGATCAGGCTCTCGCGCGACATCATGGAAGGCGGGGCTGCGAGATAGAGTGGATGGCGCAGTACGGTAGTGCGTCCTTCGCCGGCCTCCGCCTGGATGGGCAGCGCGCTTTGTGTGTCGGCGACTGCCTCTTCGGACAAGGTGATGCCCCAGCGCGCGCCAAACCGGCCAAGGTCTGAGCGGATCTGGCGATCATTGAGGGCCGCAAATGAGCTGCCCTGCGCCGTCTTGGCAGCCGGATCGACCAGGATGATGGCCCGGCCTGTGCGCAGGATGAACTGGTCGATGAGCCAGGCCTGCCATTCATTCAATTCCGGCGGATGCACCATGATAAGCAGGTCCATCTCCTCAGGCAGGGAGAAGAAGTCCTCATCGATCTGTTCGAGCGTGAAGCTCTTTGCGATCTCCTGCAGGAAAGTATATCCGCTATCGCGCCCGTCGCCGCTCATGCCCTGCAGCGTGGACAGGACGCCGATCACGGGGGGCTCTGGCCGGTCAAGGCGGGCAATGAGACGGGTGAGATCATATTCCAGAGTCTCTTCCTGCTCTGGCGCAAGGAAGGGAATGACGCGCTCATCATCAACGGTATTGCGGCCAATCAGGCCAAAATAAAGCGGGTCGGTGCCGTCCGTATCGACCGCGACAATGCCAGCGGCCAGCGCTTCATCCTCGGCTTCGGAGAAGGGCTCAGGATCAATCTCGCGCACGCGCAGATCGGCGCCGCCGACGGCCTTGTAGGCATCGAGCAATTCGCGCACCCGGGTCGCATAGGCGCGCACGGCCGGATAGTCCTGCCCGACGCGGCGGGTATAGACGAAGGTGAGGTCGACAGGCTCCTCGAGGCTGCCGATCACATTCTTGGTCCCGTCAGACAGCGTGTAGAGATTTGTTTCGGTAAAGTCCGCCCGCGCGCCGCGCAGCACAGGCTGCAGGATCAGCGTCGCGGCGATGAAGATCGCGATCAGCAGCGCCGTCGCGGCAGGCAGAAAGGCGCGCGCGGTCATCGTGAGGCGCTCCGTCTCTGCGACACCCAGATGACGTTGAGCGCCAGCCAGAGAGCGACAAAACCGATGAAGAAGAGAAAGGATCGCAATTCAAGAACGCCGCGTTCCGCCGTCTCGAAATGCGTGAGGAAGGAGAATTGCGCGACAAGATCGCCCGTGGTGGACCCCATCAGGCCCGACACAGCCCCGACCACCATGGGCCAGCCGGCGGCCGTGAAGATGAAGGCGATAACCGCGCCGATAATATAAGCCAGAACCTGGCTGTTCACGAGCGCCGAGACCGCCGCGCCGATAGAGAGATACGCCCCCGCCATGATCAGGCTCATCAGATATGTGAGCAGGATGGACGCATTGTCCGGGGCGCCCAGATAATTGACCGTGATCCACATCGGGAAGGTGAAAAACAGGCTGAGCGCGGCCACCGTCCAGGCCGCAAGCAGCTTGCCTGCCGCCAGCCCCGTAATCGTGACCGGCATGGACAGGAGGATCTCTGCCGTCCCGTCGCCACCTTCATCGGCCCAGAGTCGCATCGAAAGCGCCGGCATGAAGATCATGTACAGCCACGGATGCCAGTAGAAGAAGGGCGATAGATCGGCCGCACCCGTCTCGAAAAACCGGGAGGCTTCCCAGGTGAAGAAGCCGAGCATCATCAGGAAGATCGCGATGAAGACATAGGCGAGCGGCGTCGCGAAATAAGCGCGCAATTCGCGCATATAGCTGGCGCGCAGGCCCGTAAGCGTGTCCTCGAACCAGACTTTCATGCCGCGTCGACCTCATTGGCATCTGTCAGTTTGATGAACGTCTCTTCGAGGCCGCCGCCATTCTCCGTGGCGAGGCTGTCCGGCGTGCCGTCAGCGACAATGCGACCGCGAGCGAGGATGATCGCCCGGTTGCACATGGCGGGGACCTCTTCGAGCGTATGGGTCGAGATCAGGATCGCCTTGTCCGGCGCCATCCGGGCGATAAGGGCGCGCACAGCCCGTTTCTGGATCGGGTCGAGCCCGTCTGTCGGTTCATCGAGGACAAGAACGTCCGGATCATGCAGCAGCGCCCCGGCAAGGCCGACCCGGCGCCTGTAGCCCTTGGATAGCGCGCCAATCCGCTTGGAGGTGACGCTGGCGATCCGGGCATCGGCGATCACGCGGTCGATTGCAGGCGCGCGCGTCTTTGTGTCGAGGTCGCGCGCAGCGGCCATGAATTTCAGGAATTCGACAGGCGTCATGTCCTTGTAGAGCGGTGCCCCTTCGGGCAGGTAGCCGAGCCGCCGCTGCGCTTCGCGGCGGGCGGCGACCACTGAGTGACCGCCGATCAGGACATCGCCCTTGTCCGGCTCGATCACGCCGGCAACCATGCGCATCGTCGTCGATTTACCCGCACCATTAGGCCCGAGAAAGCCCAGCACTTCGCCCTTCTGCAGGGTAAAGCTGACCGCATCGACAGCCTTGTGTTCACCAAAGGATTTCGCGAGCTGCTTTAATTCGAGCATGTACCGGACCCGTTGCCTGTCGCAATCGCCTACCTAACCGCCTCTCGATGGACTGGCCAGAGGCAGGGTGAGCAAATCACACGCAAACAGCCCCATGTGAAAGAAATTTCACCTAAAGGCTTGCAAGGAATTTCCCGAAAATTGAAACTGAGGGAGATGAAGTCGGGTAAAGGCTAATACAGGTAGCCCGGGGGGCTGGGGGGGCTGATGGGTCCGGGAAACCTGCTGGACACCTTCACCCGACAATTGCAAGGTGGCTGTAATCGGCGGCGCCCGCAAGGCGAGAATGCGGCTAAATCCTGTCAGACGCATTAAATATGCGTCATCTGTTTTGACCAAGGAGACCAGACAGTTTCCATGAGCAATGTGACATCGCTTCAGAGAGCGCGGCAGCCAAATGTTGCCTTCCACCGCACGGAAATGAGCAAGATCCTGAATGTTTACGGAAAAATGGTCATGTCAGGCCAGGCAAGGGATTATGGGATCGGCATGTTCCGCGATCATGCGGTCTTCGCGATCTATCGACGCCACGCCGAAGCGCCGACCTGGCGGATCGAAAAAACGCCCGCGCTCAGGAATCAGCAGGGCGCCTATATCGTCTATGGCAGCCAGAATCAGATCCTCAAACGCGGCCACGACATCGAACAGGTCCTGAAAGTCTTCGAGACCCGCAAATTCGATATCATTTCGAGCAATTAAGCCGCGCCAGAGCCTGACTTAACGGCCGGTCAGCTTCTGGAGCATGCCGAGCACACCGGTAAGTTTGATGCCGGCTTCACTAACGGCGAGTGCCATACAGACCCCATCCTCATCGGCGACCGGCTGGTGAAAGTCGGTTGGTGTCTGCCTGCTAATGTCGCCCGGACCATAGCTGCCGGTCCTGTCGGTAAAGCCGCCCTGCACGACCAGCGTGAACTCGTCCTCACGGTGGCTGTGATGCGGGACAGAACACCCAGGCTCAATTCTGTAAAGATGGGCATGCTCGCTTGCGCCTTCCGCAAGATCGAGGCGGCTGACGCCCCGCGTCAGCTTTTGCCAGCCTGCGCGCTCGCGCGCAATGATCGCCTCACCGCGCAAG
>NZ_JBARZC010000459.1:0-1567 GCF_049649345.1 Henriciella sp.
GATCATTGGTTTCAGGGTCGCGCTCATTGGTGGCGACATAGAAAACCGCGCCGTCATCGCGCCAGCCGAGGAAGCTCGCGCGAACCTCTTCGCCAGGGGTCAGATCTGTCAGCGTGCCATCGGCCTCGCGGACATAGACATGGAAAATTTCATTGCCGCCGCCATCGGAGGTGACAATCACCCGGCTGTCATCAGGAAAGAAGCTCTGGGCGTAGATTGCATTGTCGTCAGAGCTGGTCAGCGGCGTCATATCGCCTGTGGCATCGAGCGTGACCGCATTGAAGATGCCGGACGCATCGGTCGACGCGAGGATCGTATCGCCGCCGGGCGAGAAGATGTGGCCCGAGGACGAACCGAGCCTGTAACTGGTTGTCTCATGAAACAGGCTGGCTGGATATTCCGTGACGCTAAGCGCGACCGGCACTGTCTCAACAGGCGGCGCGGTAGAGACGACTGTCTCGCTTGCGGGCGTATCAGCCGGGGTTTGCGTACAGGCTGCGCCAAGGCTGGCGGCGAGCGCGATTGTCCAGTTCAGTTTCAAATGAGCCTCCCTCAAAAAGTGTGAGAGAGGCCTAGCATTCGCCTGACGCGATAGCGAGACCCATGTCGCCAATAAGCTTAAAGCCGGATCGTCCCGCTGATGCGGCGGCCATTCCTGTCGAGTTCGATCGCCCAGCTGTCCTCGGCGTCCGCCAGCGCATCGTCGAGATCCTCGAGCGTTTTCACCGTGTCGCCATTGACCGAAACGATGAGATCACCCGGCCGCACGATCCGCCAGGCATAGGCGCCGCGCATGATACGGGTGACCAGCACACCGCTCGCAAACGGGTCGCGGCCCATCTCTTCGGCGAGACGCGGCGACAGCTCAGCGACTTCGGCGCCGGAGAAAGGATGGCGGCCTTCGAGCAGTTCAAGCTCGGCTTCGGTGGCGCCCGGCGGCGGTGCGAGTGTCACCTTCACGGTTTCGAACTCGCCGCCCCGCAGAAGGCGCAGCTCGGACCGCTCCCCCGGCGAGCGGGTCGCGGCGAGGAATTTGAGGCCCTTCTCGTCAAACACTTCGCGGCCATCGATTTCGGTAATCAGGTCACCGCGCTTCAAGCCCGCCTCATCGGCCGGACCGTCCTGGAAGACTTCCGTCACCATGACGCCGACAGGCCGCTGGAGCCCCTGCGCCTTGGCAATGTCATAGGTCACCGACTGGGCCTTGAGGCCGAGCCAGGGCCGCACGATCATGCCCTCATTCACGGCGGCATCGACAACGCGCCGGACCATCTCTGCCGGAATCGCAAAGCCGATCCCGTTCGAGCCGCCGGAGCGCGAGAAGATCGCCGTGTTCACACCGACAAGCTCTGCCTTCGTATTGATCAGCGCGCCGCCGGAATTGCCAGGGTTCACCGCCGCATCTGTCTGCAGGAAGAAGGCATAGTCAGACACGCCGACATCGGTCCGGGCGGTGGCCGAGATGATGCCCGTCGTGACGGTCTGGCCGACGCCGAAGGGAGTGCCGATGGCGAGCACGATATCGCCGACTTCGGTGTCACGCGTGTCGGCATAGTCGACGGTCGGC
>NZ_JBARZC010000460.1:0-7843 GCF_049649345.1 Henriciella sp.
GCTACTTCAACCGCTTCGGCTATGATGTTTACGTCATGGACTACCGCCTGCCGCACCAGGGTTGGGCCGCCGGGCCCGACACGCCGCTTCAGGATGCGCAGCGCGCCATGCGGGTCATCCGCTCGCGGGCGAGTGCAGATAGCATCAATCCCGGCAATATCCTCGTCATGGGTTTTTCGGCCGGCGGCCACCTTGCCGGGTCGCTCTGCCAGCGCTTCGATGCGCCGGTCTATGGTCCGGTTGACGACGCCGATGCGCATTCAGCGCGGCCGGACCTTGGCGTTCTGGTTTATCCCGTGGCCCTGATGCGTGCGCCTTTCGCGCATGCCGGCTCGCGCACCAATCTGATCGGCGAGGATCCGTCAGCGGCGCGCTATGCGACGTATGACCTTACAACCGCGCCCAACCCTGAAGGCCCGCCGCTCTTCCTGTTGCACGCCCTCAATGACGAGGCCGTCCCGGTCGAAAATTCCCTGTTCCTCGCCAGCGCCTGCCGCAAGGCCGGCGTAGCAGCCGTCATTCATACTTTCGAGGCAGGCGGTCACGGTTTCGGACTGAGGGGGATCGAAGACATGCCCGTCGCCGTCTGGCCCGAACTCGTCATGAACTGGGCCGACCAACACCCGGTCTGACGAATTCCATGTTCCGTTATGCAGAGAATTTGCTCGCCCACACCCTGTAAGTCGGCCCTTGTCAGGAAAACCGGTGTTGCCAGAGGGTTAGGGCCGAATTCGAAGCTGCCACTTCCCCTCCGATACTGGCCCTTATTCAATGTCTATGAAGAACTGGCTTTCTTTATGAATCGCAAAGCCACTGATTTGTCTCTGGTTTTCGTGACATATCTCTCCAGCACTTCGCCTTCATGGTCGACCGCACGCCAGAGGTAATGGGCTCCCCAGTGATCCTCACGAAAACCTCATCGAGGGGCCATCGCCATTGCGTGACCTGCCGCGGGGGCCAGTCAAATCGCGATCACAAAAGAGCGTGCTGTCAGTCTAGTGCACACTCGTCTCTGCTCATTCTGCAAGAGGCTCGTGAGCGATCACGTTTAGTCATCCTCTCGCCCGCGGCGTTCACTGTCTTGGCGCGCTGCCGCGATCGCTCGGATCACGAATCTGCGGCGTGAGGGCCTGCTTTCCTCTCGCCAGCCATCGTCCAAGCTATTCTAGAGGGGCGTCAGCTGGCTGATCTCAGCCTTGAAAAGCTGTCGAAAATGGCGGGACGAGTATGCAAGTTCGGACGATCAGAGCCTGCAGCGCAGGAAAAAGCCCGCCAATGGCGGATGCGGTCTTTTATTGGTCCGGTGCCCGATATCGTTTGTATTGCGTCTCGATCGAAAAGCAGCAGACCTGCAGGCCATCCAGGCAGGCATGGTTGTACGTGATGGTGGTCCGCCGACTGACAAGGTGCTGAAACAGAGCGTCGAAAACGCCGACATGCCAGGCGCACCCGGGCATTGTGAGAGGATTTGCCTCGATCCGGAATTCGGCCGCACGCCCCAGCGTGAATGTACATCTCCCGGACCCGGCAAACGTCCAGGCATGACGATGGATAGCCTTGAGGAGGAGGTCGCGAGACAAGGGGGCCGGCAGGAGTTTCAGCAGGAGTCTGACGGGTTTAGGAATCCGGTTCTTCAGGATGTAATCGCCGGTCAGCCGGCCCGCCCGGTAGACGACCATTTGCGCTCTGGCCTCGGGGAAGTGCGCAAAGAGACTGTCGAAAAGAGCCCGCGGCAGGCGCTCGTCGATCATCTCCTGAGGACGCACCCTCAGGAGCTCCTGTAATCCGGCCCGCGCAAAAACAAGCTCAGCGGCTTTCGCCCCGCCCTGGTCGCAGAGCGCCTGTTCCAGCTGCAAGACAGCATTCGGACCGACACGTGCGCTTTCAGGCGCAGGGGCGGTCGTCAGAGGGGTCTGGACGCCCAGCGACATAGTCAGCCCCGATCGATCAGAGTGGTGGTGCCTGCCCGCTCCTGCATTTGCTGGGTTCCACCACCGCACGCCTTGACCGGCTCCGGGGCCTCAGACAAGCGCCGGGCCCGCTTGATGGCCGCCTTGTCTGCATTCGCTTGCCAATCATCCATCTGCGCAGGGGCAATCGTCCGGGTGCGGTCGAAGTTAAAATTGACAGTCTTCTTCGACTGGGGGCCCCAATAGCCCGCTTTGCCGAGGTCATAGAACTGGCGCTTGAAACCGGCTTTCAGGAAAGCCTTCAGACACCCCAGCAGATAGCGGCGCCTGAAGCCTGTCCCTCTCCAGGGATAGTGGAACAGGGCCTTCTGCATGTAAAAGCGGCGATAATTCTTCATGACCCCGTTCAGAAGCTCGCCGCGCTCCATGGCTGCGGGCTTCATGATCGGCGTCACGAAGTTGTATTTCTCGAAATCGAATATCTCGACCTGGTCCTTGAGCTCCTGAAACAGGGGCGTGAACGGCCATGGCGTATACATCGCCCAGTTGGCGAGGTCCGGCTGCCAGTCCCAGGCCATCTGATAGGTTTCTTCCAGCGTCTCCTCGGTCTCATTGTCGAGACCCACAATGAACTGGGCTTCCACGAAGATATCGGCCTCGCGAAGCAGGCGTATCGCCTCCTTGTTCTCGCCGACCTTGGTCTCCTTGTTGAACTGGTCAAGTTTGAGTTGCGCGGCCGCCTCGGTTCCAAGAGAGACATGGACCAGCCCCGCCTTGCGATAGAAGGACAGAAGCTCCTTGTCGCGCATGATGTCGGTGACCCGGGTGTTGATGCCCCATTTGATCCGCTCCGGAAGCCCGCGGTCGATCAGCTCCTGGCAGAACTGGATGAACTTCTTCCGATTTATCGTCGGCTCTTCGTCGGCGAGAATGAAAAAGCCGACATCGTGCTCATTCACCAGCGTCTCGATTTCATCGACGACCTTTTTCGGATCGCGAACCCTGTAGTCTCGCCAGAACTTCCACTGACTGCAGAAGCTGCAGGTGAAGGGACATCCGCGAGCAAGGTTGGGGATCGCCACACGGACCCCCAGAGGCACATAGATGTACTTCTTCCATTCCAGAAGCGACCAGTCGGGCTCGATGGCATCGAGGTCCTTCACGGTTGGTGCCGCTTCGGTGGCGACGATCTGATCGCTTTCCCGGAATGCCAGCCCTTTGATCTGCCGGCGCCGCTCGGGCCACTGCCCGTCAGCGATCATGGTGATGAGGTTAACGAATATCTCTTCACCTTCGCCGCGAGCGATCACATCGATCCAGGGCGCTTCCGTCAGGACCTGCTGGTACATGAAGGTGGCGTGCACCCCGCCGAGCACGGTCACGGCATCTGGCAGCTCTTCAGACGCGATCTTCAGAACCTCCTCGGCCTTGTAGATCGATGGCGTGATCGCAGTGGCGCCGACCACGTCAGGCTGCAGGTCTCGCATGGCCTGTCGAAGGTCGTCAGAGCCCAGATTATTGGTCATGGCGTCAACGAAGTGGATGTCGGTGAAGCCGGCGCGCTTCAACGGCCCGGCGAGATAAGCGACCCATGCGGGCGGCCAGCTTCCCGCGATTTCCGCCCCGCCCGAATGATAGTTGGGATGAACAAGCAGAATTCGCATATCTGGCCTCACTGTCCGATTGGGCGGACACTTTTGAGTGTCTATCCCGGTGTGCTTACGTTGGCAGACATAGCTGGGCGGGGCTCAAATCGTCATACGTAGATATACGGACGGCCGCTTGCAGGCCTGTTGGGGAGCGGGGGTGTCGGAACACCGGGGGGGCCAGCGAAAATCAAACCCCGGTCAGGACCGCCGCACAAGCGCCCTGTCGTCGATTTTGACAACTTGAGCGCCACGTGCACACTCCGTATCGTCAAACTCTAACCTTTTATCTTGAGAAAGTAGAGGAAAATCAATGATTTGCCGGTACTGTCAGGGGAACTGACCGATTGTTCAGATGCCGGCCGACCTCCTTGCGGTCTGCATTGCCGATCTCTTTCATCGCGGCTCTGTATGATCGGAGTCGATCAGCAACGACTTCCTTCGGCGCGCCATAGCGCTTCATCGCTTTGCGAAAGAACCGCAAGGCCGCTGATTTGTCTTCGACATGCCTAAGCGAAAGCGGAAACCGGACATACATCATGACCGCGAGCCGGATGACCTCGGGCGATGTTTTGAAGCAGCGAAACGGTGATTTGGGCATGCCGAGGAGAGTAGGGCGGCCACGTGCCCCGGCTCAAGACGGTTCGACAAGATGATAGAGCAGTTTGCTGCGAAGCGCCCCGTCCTTCCAATAGACGGCAACTGCCGATTTCTCGATACGCTCAAGGAGAAGGATATCGCCGTCAGCTTCGGGCAGATCAGCATCGCCGATGCTCCGTGGCATTGCCTCACCGGGCGATATCCAGTGCCAGTCCTCAATCTGGTCTATCGCCCCCGGTGGCAGGCCATCGCCGAGGCCTTTGCCGTCAAGACCGATGACGCTGATCCAGGTCCCTGCCCGACATAACGCTAAGCCGCGCTTGTCGCCATTTGTACTTTTGATCTGCACGACTTCATCGCCGGCCCCATCGCCATCGATATCGCCGCCAAGCTGCCTTGGAAGATATCGGGCGTCGAGTTCAGCCGACTGCAGGTCCAGTCCGCACCTTGCGATCAGCTCGCGTTCCTCCGAAACATATTCGAAACTCCGTACATCCTGCCATGCATGCTGTTCAGACGGAGTGCGTCGCCAGGAAACGCAGGCGTCGAATTTGAGATAGTTCATGCTCGCGCGGCTGCCGGGTTCGAGGCTTGCGCCGCGCAGTCCGTATTCCAGGATGTGTAGCCAGCCGATGCCATCGCCGGGTGCGGGCGCTGTGTGGCGCAGTGTTTCCGGGTCTGCGGAAGGTCGGTACCCGCCAGTGCCTTCGAGTGCGGGCGATACGACGAAAGCGCGCATCGCGCCGGGCGCATTCACATCACCTGTATTCGGGCCCGTATTGGCCTGGTTGCGGAAATGCCAACCGTAAATGTCGCGTGGATTGGGCGCACCGCCATGCGGCGGGGTCAAGGATGTGAGATCGACGGCATCGCCCACCGGTTCGCTCTCATAGAGCCTGACTGTCCAGCCCTCTTCGGCTCTCTGAAGCGAAAAGACCCAGCCATTTTCCAGCGCCTGATAGAAGCTATGGTTTCCATAAATTTCCGGCGAAATCCGGTCGGAGAGCTCGCCTGCGTTGGTCTCGCCTTTTATCCTGTAGGCGTGCGCTTCCAAAGTTGGTTCACACGCGGGCGGTTCCTGTGCGTGAGCGAATGACGAAACGGAAAACGGTGAGAGGCAGAGGGCGACGGCGCCCATGATGCGATCGAGATATGTACCCATTATTGGGCCTCCGCCAGCCAGCTTTCGACGATGAGGGCTGATTGCGCTGTCCAGGCCGCTGCGCGGTCTGCATCATGTCCGGTGACCTCGCCCGAGTTGAGCGTTGTTGCAAAGCCTTCGACGGCGGTCGCGGTCTTTGCAATATAATCTGGCCAGGAGCCTCCGCCTTCGGGTTTGCGGCCTGAGGCTTCCAGTTCGTCGAGTTTAGCTTCTATCGCCGCAAGAGCGACTGAATAATCGGTACGCAGGGCGACCGCACTGAATACGTCTGGCGGGGACTCCATCTTGGCGAGCGTCATATAGGCCACGAGATAGGGCGCGAGCATTTCGCTCTCAAAACCCTGACTGGCGCCGTCAATCCAGACGGTCATGGCCTCAGTTTCGCAGGTGAATTCGCTGTCCAGCTCATCTGATAGCGCCTTAACCTCGGCCTGCTTTTCAGCGGTCATGCGCTTTGTATCCTCGTGCAGGAGCGCGCGAATGGAGAGCGATTGCCAAGACTTGAGTAACCCGCAGTCCCGCCCGAGATTTGCGACCGTTTCAAGGAAAGCGGCCGACTGGGTCTGGCTTGGCAGACCATTGTTCTGCGCCGCCGCTAACGGCGCGGTTATCGCGGCGCTGGTCAGGCAGAGCGCGGCAACGTGCCCTTTCAGATGTCGCATCGCAGAGCTCCTTGGGAATTGATCGACAGCAAAGCCTGCCGCAATCGGCGGGCTTGGAAAACATGGACATATGTACAGGTTGCCTGCGCTTAGCGGCTCCATAGACTTCCCGCTGGAAACGCCGTCAAAACCGGAGGCCCGTGCATGCGGATAATCTTGAGCTCGCTAGCGCTCTCATCTGCGCTCGCCATTGGTACGCCTGCCACATCGTTCGGACAGGATGGCGGCGCCGAAGAGAGCGCCCCGAAGGATGCGATTCTTGTGCTGGACGCGTCCGGGTCGATGTGGGGTCAGATCGACGGCGTCAACAAGATCGTGATTGCAAAGGATGTTGTGGAGGGGCTGGTGCGCAGCCTGCCAGCTTCGCAGCGCCTCGGCATGGTCGCCTATGGACACCGCAAAAAGGGCGATTGCACCGATATCCAGACAATGGCCGACGTCGGAGCAGACCGAGAGGCCGTTATCAAGGAGATTCGCACACTGTCTCCAAAGGGCATGACGCCGCTGACCAAATCTGTCGAGCATGCCGCTAACGAGCTGAATTACACGAAGAATGCGGCCACAGTCATTCTGGTGTCCGATGGACTTGAGACATGTGAGGCTGATCCGTGTGTGCTTGCTCGTACGCTGGAAGAGAACGGACTGGACTTCACCGTCCACGTTGTCGGATTCGATGTTACCGAAGAAGAGCGCAAGGGACTGGTCTGTATCGCCGAGGAAACCGGTGGGCAGTTCCTTGCTGCCGACAATGCAGACGAGCTGACCGACGCGTTGACGCAGGTCGCGCTGACAGCTGAGCCGCTGGACACCGAACCCTCTGCGGCGCAGCCCCAAACGGTTGCGCTGCGTGCGACCTTGTTGAAAGGCGGCCCGCAGATCCAGAGCAAGCTGAACTGGTCTGTCGAGAATCTGGAGACCGGCGACGTCGTCTTCGAGGCGGACAACACCGGTTATGCCGACTTTGAAGTCGTGCCGGGTGAATACAAGGCGACTGCGGTCTGGACCGGATGGCCGCATGAAGGCGAACGGGTCGCGGGCGACAAGGTGGGGACAAAGGATTTCACGATCGTCGCGGCGCGCCCGGCGGTCGTCAGCGTGCCGATCGAACTAGGCATTCCGGTGACCCTGTCGGCTGATGAGAGCGTCGCTGAAGGAACGCAAATTACCGTCAACTGGACTGGCCCGGACGACCTTGGCGCCACTGTCTCGGTCAACCGCGTAGACGACGATCCGCGCGAAGCGATCTATTTCTCGCCGGCTCAGCGGGCGCGGGACAGCTACGAAGCTGAACAGACCAAGGACGGCGAGTCCGCTACCGATCTCGACACCAATGGCGACGGAACATTCGACCAGGATGATGAGGCCAGCACGGCCATCGGAGCGCCGTCCGAGGAGGGCGACTATGAGGTGCGCTACACACTGAACTCGCCGCGCCTCATCCTGATGCGGGTTCCGCTGACGGTTACGGATGGCGGCTATGCTCTCAGCGCGCCTGATGAAGTGCCGGTCTCAACCGAATTCGAGGTGACGTGGAGCGGGGCGCTGACAAGCAATGATGTGATCGCAATCGAGCCCCCCGATCTTTCAAGCGCATATTATCAGGGGCCGAGAGCCAAGCTTACAGAGGGGGAGCCGGCCCGCATCACAGCGCCGTCCGAGCCGGGCGAGTACGAAATCCGTTACATCATGTTCAATGGCTACACCACATATGCTGGTATGCAGCATGCCGTGCAGGTCAGGCGGCCGATTACAGTCACCGAGGTTGAGGCGAGCGTGTCCGGACCGGCCGAGATTGTCGGGGGATCGGTAATCAATGTCGATGTTGTCCCGGTTCCGGGAGATGACTGGAAAGATGACTATGTC